>CAYWVI010000021.1:0-24674 GCA_964461905.1 uncultured Rhizobium sp.
ACACTTCGGTTGTAAAATCTTTGAAGCAGCTCGAAAAAATCACCGAAAAAGTTTTAGACGCTGGAAAATTTCCGCTAATTTTAGGTGGCGAACATTCAATAACTGCAGGCTCAATTCGCCCTTTCATAAAAAAATATCCAGATTTAGCAATTTTGCATTTTGACGCTCACGCTGATTTGCGCGATGGTTTTGACGGCGAACATTATTCTCACGCTGCGGCACTTCGTCGCGTAATGGATCATCCGATTTCAACTCTGATTTCTTGCGGAATTCGCAATATTTCTGCCAGCGAAATTCCTTATTTAGAAGCAAATCGTCACCGCATTACAATTCACTTTGGCAAAGATCGCAGAAATTGGGATGCGAAAAAAATTGTTGCCGCGCTAAAAGGTCGTCCAGTGTTTTTAACTTTTGATCTTGATGGTTTTGATTCAAGTTTAATGCAAGCAACTGGAACTCCAGAACCGGGTGGCGTAATGTGGGAAGACGCTTTAGATATTATTCGTGAAGCTAGTAAAATTTCTAATATTGTTGGAGCTGATGTTGTAGAATTGGCACCAGTAAAGGCATTGCATTCTTGTGATTTTTTATCAGCAAAACTTTGCTATAAAATTCTTAACTATGCTTTTTTAAATAAGAGAAAATAGCCTAAATGACTATTTTCGGCAGCAACGCGTTTTGATCTTAAGATTAGGCATTTCTATTTTTAGCAGCGCAAAACTAATCTTAAGAATTTAGAGCGAAGCTATTTTGGTTTAATTTCAACTGGATTTCCAATGACTGAAAAACCCTATTCCAAATTTGTAATTGATGGAGTTGAAATTAAGCCGGGGCAAGCAGTGCGCATAAGTATTGACATGGGCAGCATCTATGATTTTACAGATGTTAAAATGCCGGTGGAAGTAATCCGTGGTCACAAAGATGGTCCTACCGTTTTTATCTCTTCAACAATTCATGGCGATGAAATTAATGGAATTGAAATAATAAGAAGACTGCTTGCCTCAAGAGCTTTAAAAAAAATCTGCGGCACTTTAATTATAATTCCAATAGTAAATATTTTTGGCTTTAATGATCGCTCTCGTTATCTGCCAGATCGTAGAGATTTAAATCGTTGTTTTCCGGGTTTGAAAAATGGTTCTTTAACCTCACAGCTTGCTTATAAATTTATGCAAGAAATTGCTTTAAAATCAGATTTTGGAATTGATCTGCATACTGGAGCTTCTCATCGTTTTAATTATCCGCAAATTCGGGCTAATATTTCAGATCAATTTACTTTTGATTTGGCAAAAGCATTCGGTGCGCCACTAATTATTGGTTCAAATTTGCGTGATGGATCTTTGCGTGCAGCAGTGTCGCAGGCAAAGATTCCAATGATTTTATATGAGGTTGGTGAAGCGTTGCGCTTTGATGAGGCGGGAATTGAAATTGGAGTGACGGGTATTTTGAATGTGATGAGAGAAATTGGGATGATCAAATCTTCTAAACCAAATAAGTCAAAAAAAGAAATTTTTGTTGCTCGTTCTAGTTCTTGGTTAAGAGCACCAAAAAGTGGAATTTATATTGCCAAGCAGAAATTAGGAAAAATGGTGAAAAAAGGAGATGTCGTTGGTGAAATATCAAATCCTTTTGGAGATCATAAAACTCAAGTAAAAGCTCATCAAAATGGCAAGATAATAGGAATGTCAATGTTGCCTCTTGCAAATAAAGGCGATGCTTTAATTCATATTGCAAGTCAGAACGCAGAAATAGAACTACCAAAGACAAATAGTGTTATTGAAGATTTGGGTAATAACGATCCAATGAATTCTTCGAGATACGAAAAATACGAATTTTAAAATTGTCGAGTTGCTTTTTATTTTTTGGTTAATAGGTTGCACGACCTCTGATTTAAGATGTCTTTGTGACTTTCTTCATTAAAATTTTTCCAGATTCAATTAGGTTTTCCAATGCCAAGAGTTTCAGTTATTGCAAAAAACTATGCTAAAGCTCTTTTTGTGGCGGCTAAAAAGGGTAATGTCGTTGACAAAGTTGCTTCAGAACTAGACGTTTTTAAGCAAAATTTTAGCACTAGTTTTGCCCAAGAGTTAAAAAATCCCGTAATCGCAAAAGGCGATTTGGTAAAAATAATCCAAGATGTAACAAATAAATTTGCTCTTGGTCCTTTAACGTCAAATTTCTTCGCTTCAATTGTGCGCAATAGAAGGCTAAATCTGTTTCCAGAAATTTACGAAGAATTTTCTCGCATTGTAAAATTGCAAAAAAATATTTTAGAGGTTGAGGTTATTACTGCTTCTAAGGCCAATAAAAATCAATTAGATAAAATCAAAACTCTAATCGAGAAAAAATATCCAGCTAAAAGTGTTGCGATAAAAGAAACTGTAAGCGAATCAATACTTGGTGGTTTTCAAGTAAAAGTCGGTTCAGAAGTTATTGATGCTAGTTTAAAAAATAAGCTTGCGGCAATAGGTAAAGAATGCCTCGCGGCGGCTAATTAATTTAATAATTAAAAAATCTCAAAACATGGAATTTAAAGTCGAAGAATTTTCTAATATTCTGCAAAAAACCATCGAGAACTTCCGCAGCTCTGCAGAGCTTTCAGAAGTTGGAGAAGTGATTAAAGTTGGTGACGGTATCGCTAAGGTTTATGGTCTTGATAATGTTCAAGCTGGTGAACTTGTTGAGTTTGAATCAGGTGTAAAAGGCATGGCTCTTAACCTTGAGTCAGATAATGTTGGTATCGTAGTTTTTGGTGATTCAAAAACAATTAAAGAAGGTTCAAACGTAAAAAGAACTGGAAAAATCGTTGAAGTTCCAGTTGGAAAATCTTTGCTTGGACGTGTTGTTGATGCTTTAGGAAATCCAATCGACGGTAAAGGTCCTTTAGAAAACACAGAGATGCGTCGTGTTGAAATCAAAGCTCCCGGAATCATTGCTCGTCAGTCAGTTGGTGAGCCAATGCAAACTGGTATTAAAGCAATTGACAGTTTGATCCCAATTGGTCGTGGACAGCGCGAATTAATCATTGGAGATCGTCAAACTGGTAAAACAGCGATTGTGATAGACACTTTCATTAACCAAGCAAAAGCTCATGAAGAAGGTGATGAAAAGAAAAAGCTTTATTGTATTTACGTTGCAATTGGACAAAAACGTTCAACTGTAGCGCAAATTGTTAAAACTTTAGAAGATGCTGGTGCAATGAAATATTCAGTTGTGGTTTCTGCAACCGCTTCTGAAGCTGCTGCACTACAATTTTTTGCTCCTTACACTGGATGCACAATCGGCGAATATTTCCGTGATAATGGAATGCATGCTGTTATTGCTTATGACGACCTTTCTAAACATGCGGTTGCTTATCGTGAAATGTCTCTTCTACTTCGTCGTCCACCAGGACGCGAGGCTTATCCAGGCGACGTTTTCTACGTTCACTCAAGATTGCTTGAGCGCGCAGCAAAAATGTCAGATGAAATGGGCGGGGGTTCTCTAACTGCACTTCCAATTATTGAAACTCAAGCTGGTGACGTTTCTGCTTATATTCCAACCAACGTAATTTCCATTACTGACGGACAAATTTTCTTGGAAACTGAGCTTTTTTATAAAGGTATTAAACCAGCTGTGAACGTTGGTTTGTCGGTTTCTCGCGTGGGTTCTGCTGCTCAAACCAAAGCAATGAAACAAGTTGCTGGAAGTATCAAACTAGATTTAGCGCAATTCCGTGAGCTTGAAGCTTTTGCTCAATTTGGTTCAGATCTTGATGCGGCAACTCAGAAGTTGCTTGATAAAGGTCGTAAATTAACTGAATTGCTGAAGCAAAATCAATATTCGCCAATGGGCTTTGAAGAGCAAGTTGCTTCAATTTATGTTGGTGTAAAAGGTTACTTAGACAGAGTTCCTGCAAAAGATGTTGTAAAATTTGAGAAAGAATTTTTGCGCAAATTGCATACCTCTTATCCAGAAATTTTAGCTTCGATTAAACAAGAACAAAAAATCAATGACAGCAATGAGCTGGCATTGAAAAAATCGATTGAAGACTTTCTTTTGGTTTTCCTAAATCACGGTAAGTAATTAATTCATGGCGAATCTTAAAACTCTTAAAACCAGAATTAAGTCAGTTAAATCGACGCAGAAAATGACCAAAGCCATGAAAATGGTTGCAGCTTCTCGCTTAAAAAAAGCTAAGCAGCAGGTTGAGGCTTCGCGTCCTTATGCTGAAAAAATTCAAGAAATGATTGAAAGTTTAGCTTCTAACATTTCGGTACGTGGTAATTTTAATGCAAAATTTCCGCTTTTAACTGGAAAAGGAAAAAGCCAAACGCATTTGGTGGTTGTTTTTTCTTCAGATCGTGGTCTTTGCGGTGGTCTAAATAGTGCTACTGTAAAAATGACGAAGCTTCATGTGAGCAGCCTTATTTCACAAGGTCTCGATGTGAAAATTTATTGTGTTGGAAGAAAAGCTTACGAACAGCTAAAAACTTCTTATGGCGATAAAATTATAGATCACTCTTTTGGTGTTTTTAAAGGGATTATTGATTATAAAATTGCCCAAGAATTGGCAGAAAAGTTAGTTGAGTTATTCGCTAAGGATAAATTTGATGTTTGTGAAGTAATTTACAGCAAATTTAAATCAGCAATTGCTCAAGAACAGGTTCTTAAACAAATCATACCAGCTCGTATCAAGGTGAAGGAAACCCAAAATGAATCTCCACTTAACTATGAGCCAGGTGAAGAAGTTGTTTTAACAGAACTTTTGCCAAAGAATCTCGCAATGCAAATTTACAACGAGCTTTTAGAAAATAGTGCTTCAGAGCAAGGAGCAAGAATGGCAGCAATGGAAGCAGCAAGCAATAACGCTGGAAAAATGATTAAGAATTTGACCTTGGTTTATAACAGAACTCGTCAGTCTAACATTACAAAAGAGCTTATTGATATTATCTCTGGTGCTAACGTTGTTTAAGGTTCACAGCGTTTTTTGTTTTTGATGCAAACTTACAATAATCTTTTCGAACAAAATTGTTGGCTAAATATTGATAAGCCAATTGGCATGTCTTCAGCTAGGGCCGTTGCAATTGTTAAAAGAATAACAGGTGCTAAAAAAGTTGGTCATGGTGGAACTTTAGATCCATTCGCAACAGGAATTCTGCCGATTGCTTTAAATAAAGCGACTAAGACTAGCGAGTCTTTAATGAATGCCCATAAAAAATATTCATTTAGAATTTCTTGGGGTGAATTTAGAGATACTGATGATGTTGAGGGAAAAGTTATTGAATCAAGTTCTGTTCGTCCAACAAATGCTCAAATAATCTCAGCACTTTATTTTTTTATTGGGAAAATTAAGCAAACTCCATCGCGATTTTCGGCAATTAAAATAAACGGTCAGAGAGCTTACGAATTGGCGCGCAAAGATATTGAGTTTTTGGTTCCTGAGCGTGAAGTAGAAATTTTTTCAATAAAGTTCTTATCAAACTCAGAAAAGTTTGGTGAGTTTGAAATCACATGTTCTAAAGGAACTTATGTTCGCTCTTTAGCCAGAGATATTTGCCGCAAATTAGAAGTCTGCGGATATGTTTCTAAGCTAACAAGATTGCAAGTTGGTAAATTTATATATCAAAAAAGAATTTCTCTTGACGCTTTAAAAAGCATCACTACTTATGGCGGTCGTTTTTTAGATGGCTCGTTGCTGTCGTTGCAGGATGTCAAAATAGTTGGATAATCTAAAGCATGTTTTTCAGATCTGACAAAAAGTTTTCCTGAAGTCTCGCTTAAATCTCATCAAGGTTTAGGTTTAATTTTAACATTTTAAAAAATGTCTCTTACTACCAAAAATAAAAAAGAAGTTGTTGCTGAATACGCTCAAAGCAAAAATGACACTGGTTCTGTTGAAGTTCAGTGTGCAATCATTACCAAACAAGTGTTGGCTCTAACTGAGCATCTTAAAGTTCATAAAAAAGATTTTTCTTCGAAAAGAGGTCTTTTGATTTTAGTTGGGAAAAGAAGAAGATTGTTAGATTATCTAAAATCAGAATCTGCTGCTCGTTATGAAGCTCTAATCAAAAAATTAGACCTAAGAAAATAACATCGTTTGAAATATCAAAGTTTTTTTGACTTTGATATTTTCGCGTTGTGCAAGTTGTGTTTCACTTTGTTGGAACAAGTATATCAAGGCAGATATTGGTGGTTTTGGTATGTAATTTTAAAATAATAAAAGCTGAAAATATGTTTAATGTTGTAAAAAAAGAAATTGTTTGGAATGGCAAAATCTTATCTCTTGAAACTGGAAAAATTGCTCGTCAAGCAAGCGGTTCAGTGATCGCAAAATATGGCAATACCACAATTTTTTGTGCTGTTACTGTTGCAAATAAACCAGCTGAAGGAGCTGATTTTTTTCCTCTAACAGTTAATTATATCGAAAAATTTTATGCTGCTGGAAAAATTCCTGGTGGCTTCTTCAAGCGCGAAGCAAAACCATCTGATGCTGCAACTCTTACCTCTCGCTTGATTGATCGTCCAATTCGTCCACTTTTTCCTTCTAACTTCTACAATGAAGTTAATGTTGTATGTACAGTTCTTTCTTACGACGCTAGTTCTACTCCAGACATTGTAGCTTTAATTGCAGCTTCTGCTGCACTAGCAATTTCTGAGGCTCCTTTAACTGAGCCAGTTGGTGGTGCTAGAGTTGGTTATGTTAATGGCGAATTTGTGTTAAATCCTAATCAAGAAGAGTTAAAAGAAAGCCGTTTGGATTTGGTTGTTGCCGGAACTGAAAGTTCAATTTTGATGATTGAATCAGAAGCCAAAGAGTTAACAGAAGAAGAAATGTTAGCAGCTTTAGATTTTGGTCACAAAGCTTTTCAGCCAGTGATTAAAATGATTGAAGAGCTAAAAGCTGAATGTGGTAAAAAGAAACTTGGATCTCCTGAAGAAGATAATTCTAAGTTAAAACAAGAAATTACCAATTTCATTTCTGATCGCTTAATTAACGCTTATAAAAAACAAGAAAAACAATTGCGTGTTGCTGAGTTAGATCAAATCGCAGCTGATGTGAAAGAAAAATTTGTAAATGAAGAAGCGGGAGTTAGCGCAAATAAAGTTAAATCAATTTTCAAGGTTTTGTCGCAAGAGATTGTGCGTAATGACGTTTTGAAAAATGGTGTGAGAATTGATGGTCGTAAAACTGATCAAATTAGACAAATTGCTATTGAAACTGGTTTCTTACCACAAGTTCATGGCTGTGCTTTGTTCACTCGTGGTGAAACTCAAGCTTTGGTTGTTGCAACTTTAGGATCGAGCAGAGATGAGCAAATGATTGAAAATCTTGATCCAGGCATGTCGAAAGAAAACTTCATGCTTCATTATAATTTTCCTCCTTACTCGGTTGGAGAAACTGGGCAATTAAAACCACCAGGACGCCGTGAAATTGGTCATGGTAAATTGGCTTGGCGCGCTATTAATCCTGTTTTTCCATCTACTGAAAGCTTTTCTTACACAACTCGTGTTGTTTCTGAAATCACTGAATCAAATGGTTCATCTTCAATGGCAACTGTTTGCGGAACATCTTTAGCTTTAATGGATGCTGGCGTTCCAATTAAGGCTCCAGTTTCTGGGATTGCGATGGGGTTAATTAAAGAAGGTAGTAACTATGTTATTCTTTCTGATATTTTAGGTGATGAAGATCATCTTGGTGACATGGATTTCAAAGTCGCGGGAACTAAATCTGGTATCACTTCTTTGCAGATGGATATCAAAATTAACGGCATCACTGCTGACATCATGAAAGCGGCTTTAAATCAGGCTCATGCTGGTAGAATTCATATTTTAGACAAAATGATTGAAGCTGTGCCACAAGGCAGAACTGAGCTTAATTCTAATGTTCCAAAAGTTGAAGTTATGACAATTCCGCAAAAAAAGATCCGTGAAGTAATCGGTTCTCGTGGAGCAGTTATAAAAGAAATTTGCGCATCTTCTGGAGCTGTTGTTGATGTTGATGATAGCGGAACTATCAAAATTTCTTCTAATAGTTCTGAAGCAATTCAAAAAGCTGTTGCAATGATTCAAGAGATCACTTTTGAACCAGAAATTGGCGATATTTATCAAGGGCCAGTTGTAAAAGTAATTGATGCTGGTGCTTTTGTTAGCATTTCTAACAATCGCGATGGCTTTATTCACATTTCTGAGCTTGCAGAATATCGCGTTGATTTTGTTGAAGATGTAATCAATGAAGGCGACATCGTTAAAGTTAAAGTAATCGGTTTCGACAAAAAAGGTCGTCCAAAACTTAGCTACCGTTGTGTTGACCAAGTAACAGGAGAAGATATTTCTGATCGCTTGCAAAATAAGCCACAAATAGTGGATGAAAGAGAGTCTGGTGGTCGTGATGATCGTCGTGGCGGTGGTCGTGATCGTGATGATCGTGGCGAGAGACGCTCTCGTGATCGTGACGATAGACGCGATGATCGTCGTGGTGGTCGTGATCGTGAGGATCGTGATAGAGAAGCTCCTAAAAAACGTCGTGGTTTTTTTGGTTAGTTAAAAACTTGCTAGAAATAAGGGGGTGAACCTTTTGGGTTTGCCCCCTTTTTTTTGGATTAACCATGTTGCATAACGGACTCTTTTGAGGCTATGTTTTGGAGATAAAAATACCAATCCAATCCAAATTTGGCCTCGAGGCTAAATTTAAGAAAGACATATTCTAAAGCTTTTAAATTAAAGGCTTAGAAGGTGATTTTGGTTTCACTAAAAAATCGTAAAAAATTACTTAAAAAAATCAAAAATTATGCCAATTGCTAAACAAGATTTAGAAAAAATTTTACAAGAAAATTTTCCAAATGCACAAATCGAGGTGATTGCTTTGGTTGATGATAATAATCATTACAGTGTGAAAATAATTGATAAAATTTTTGCTGGAAAAACAAGAGTTGAACAACATAAGATTGTGAATGCTGCTCTAAAAGATCTTCTTCTTGGCGATATACTTCATGCCATGCAGCTCAAAACCTCAGCTAATTAAAACTGTTTTTTATGACCGATATTTTACAAAAAATTCAAGAAACCATTAATAACAACGATGTAGTTCTTTATATGAAAGGTAGTAAAGATTTTCCTCAATGTGGATTTTCTGCTGCTGTTTCTCATGTTTTAAAAACGCTCAACGTAAATTTCTTAGATATTGATGTTTTGCGTGATCCTGAAATTCGCCAAGGAATCAAAGAATTTTCTGATTGGCCAACAATTCCACAGCTTTATGTTAAAGGAGAATTCATCGGAGGATGTGATATTGTAAAAGAAATGATGCAATCAGGTGAGTTACAAGAGTTATTCAAATCAAAAAATTTAATCAGCTAAATCATGTCAGATCTGGCAATTGAAATAAAAGATCTCAGCAAGGTTTATAAAAAATCAAAAAAATCTCCTGAAAAAATTGCACTAAAATCGGTTGATTTAGAGATCAAAAAAGGTTCGTTTTTTGGGCTTTTAGGTCCAAATGGAGCGGGAAAATCAACGATTATTAACACTTTGGCTGGCTTGGTTAATAAAACTTCTGGTTCGGTAAAAATCTGCGGAATTGATATTGATCAAGAGCAGCAACTTTCCAAATTCAAGATTGGAATTGTTCCACAAGAGCTAGTGATTGATCCGTTTTTTAACGTTCGTGAAACGCTAGAAATTTATGCTGGATATTATGGCATTGAAAAATCTAAACGCCGTACAGACGAAATCATTGAAGCTTTGGGTTTAAAAGACAAAGCTTTAGCTGCACCAAGAAGTCTTTCTGGTGGAATGCGTCGTCGTTTGTTAGTTGCCAAAGCATTGGTTCACAGCCCAGAAATTTTGGTTTTGGATGAGCCAACTGCAGGAGTTGATGTTGAGTTGCGCAATCAACTTTGGAATTACGTTAAAAAACTAAATCAAGCTGGAACAACAATTTTGCTCACAACGCATTATCTTGAAGAGGCTGAAGAACTTTGTGATGAAATTGCGATTATTAATCACGGTCAAGTTATCGCTTGTGATAAAAAAGAAAATTTGATGAATGTTCTTTCTAGCAAAGAGTTGATTGTTCAATGTCAGAATGAAGTTGATCCAAAAACCTTAGAAATATTTTTCGATCTGCAAATTAAAATTATTTCTAAAGACAAAATTGCGATTAGTTATGATCCGCAAAAAATTATGGTAGAAAAAATTCTGCGTAGAATTTCTGATTGTAAAATTGAAATAAAAGATATCTCAACCAAACAACCAGATTTGGAAGAGGTTTTTAAACATCTAATTAAGAATAATTTTTAAATGAAAAATCTCATTAGTATCGACCAGCTTAGTCTTGAAAATATTAATGATATTCACCATTTAGCGCAGAATTTCTACAAATCTTCTTCAAAAGTTGTCTCAACTAATAATCGTTTTTTCAAGATTTTTTGTGCAAAAAAGCTTCCTCTAAAAGGCAAAATTCTAGTAAATTTTTTCTTCGAAAATTCGACCCGCACTAGAACTTCATTTGAAATTGCTGCAAAGCGTATGGGTGCTGAGGTAGTTAATATTGATATCTCTCTTTCTTCTCTCAAAAAAGGCGAATCAATTATCGATACGGTTAAAACAATTAATGCCATGAATCCAGATTTTGTGGTAATTCGTCACAATGGCAGTGGAATTTGCGAGCTATTACAAAAATATATTTCAGCACCTTTGATTAATGCTGGAGATGGAACAAATGAACATCCAAGCCAAGCATTGTTAGATTCATTTGTAATTTTACAGCACAAAAAAAGGCTAGAAGGTCTTCGCGTAACAATTTGTGGAGATGTTTTGCATTCACGAGTTGCGCGTTCAAATATAAAATTGTTAAAAAAAGTTGGCTGCGAAATACGAGTTGTAACGCCTCCAACTTTAATTACGGCAGATTATTGCAATTGGTTGCAAGAGAAATGGAATATTGAGGTTTTCGAAAACCTACAACAAGGAATTAAAGATGCTGATGTGGTTATGATGTTGCGTATTCAGCAAGAAAGAATGCAGGGTTGTTATATTCCATCTCTATCTGAATATTTTAAGATTTATGGTCTTTGTCATGAAAAATTAAAATCAGCAAAAAGCGATGTTTTGGTTTTGCATCCAGGACCAATAAATCGAGATGTTGAGATCTCATCAAGTTTAGCAGATGATGAAAAATTTAGTTTAATTTTAGATCAAGTTGAAGCTGGTGTTGCCGTGAGACAAGCGATTTTACAATTATTGATTCAGAAATAAATTCCTCAGTTTGCCAGAAAAATTTGGCATATTTTCTTTCATAAATAGACAGTTTTTTTTCTATAAAAAAATTTATTTGGATTAGCTATTTACAAATAAAATTCAGTTCATACCTTGCCGCGCTCTTTTAGAAAAAATTGCGTTCAAAAATAGTGAGTTGCGGCCTTGATACATAAGGTTGCAAGCCATGTTAAAATTTGAGCAAAAATTAAGACTTTTTATTCTTTTACTTAATTTTAACTTTTAACCCAACAAAGAAATGGAACAAGAGCAAGAAAACGATCGAGGGGTGAACTCAAAAATTCACTATTTGTTTAAAGGTGCAAAAGCTGAAAAAATCACCAAGGCCAAAAAACAAGAAAGTAAAAATAAAATTTCTCAATCGCAAAATTCCTTGCTAGTGCTGGAAGAAGAAGTTGCAAAAATGAAACCTTCTTTGCCGTTATATTGCATTAGGCCAAACTCTCTTAAGCGTGCAGCTAGATTTTTTCTTGATAATTTTGTTAGCAATAAATTTAACACAAACGTTCTTTATGCTGTAAAGAGCAATCCGGATTCTGCTGTTTTAAAACATTTATTTTCTGCTGGAATTCGTAGTTTTGATGTTGCGTCAATCTCAGAAATAAAACTTATACATACTCTATTTGGAGATGCTGCGAAGATGTATTTTATGCATCCAATCAAATCTCGCGAAGCAATTTTTGAGGCTTACTTTAATTATGGAATTCGAGATTTTGCTTTGGACTCCAGCTCAGAGTTAAAAAAAATTACTGAAGTTACTAAGGGAGCAAAAGATCTTGGGTTGCACTTAAGATTATCGGTTCCTAATTCGCATTCAGCAATGGATTTGTCAGGTAAGTTTGGAATTTTGCCAAGTGAATCAATCGCCTTAGTTCGCAAAACAAGAGCAGTTGCAAAAAGATTTGGCATTTGTTTTCACGTTGGTTCGCAATGCATGGATCCAATTGAATATCGCAATGCTCTTTCTGTGGCTAAAGAAGTGTTAAGAAAAGCTAAAGTAAAGCCTGATGTAATTGATGTTGGTGGTGGTTTTCCATCTTCTTATCCCGGAATGAATCCCAATCATTTACAAACCTATTTTGAAGAAATTTTCGACGCAGTTGCCGATCTTAATTTGGAGAAATCTTGCCAAATTTGGTGTGAGCCGGGAAGGGCTTTAGTTGCAGAAGCTGGCTCTTTGGTGGTTCGTGTTGAAAGCAAAAAGAAAGCCATGCTTTATTTAAATGATGGAACTTATGGCGGTCTTTTTGACGCTGGTTTTCCAGCTTTTATTTATCCAGTAAAAGCTATTCGTGGTGCTAAAAATAAAGCTGAATTTTCAGCAAATGTCCCTTTTGGTTTTTATGGCCCAACTTGTGATTCTCTTGATGTCATGAAGGGTCCATTTTATTTGCCTGAAAATATTGCTGAAGGTGATTACATCGAAATTGGTCAACTTGGAGCTTACTCTAGAAGCATCAGAACAGAATTTAATGGTTTTGACAAAAACCTACAAATTGAAGTTTGCGATGAGCCAATGGTTTCGATGTATCGTGACAGCGAAGAGCAAGAAAAGTCAGCTACAATTCCTGCCTAATAAAACTTCCTTTAAAACTTAATCTTTAAAATAAATGGTTACTAAAAAAGAGCTATTAAAGCGTCCAGTTAAACATATTGACATCACTAAATTTGATGCGCGTCCAATTATTGATGCGATGGATCACATGTCTTTTACTTCTCGTGATTTAGCTCGTGCTACTGAAATTTTTAACATGATGTTAAAAGATCAAAAATGCTCAACAATTTTAACTCTTGCTGGCTCAACTTCTGCTGGCGGCTGCATGAAAGTTTATGCCGACATGGTAAAACTTGGCATGATTGATGCAATTGTTGCAACTGGCGCATCAATTGTTGATATGGATTTTTTTGAAGCTCTTGGTTTTAAACATTATCAAGGAACGCCATTTATTGATGATAAATTTTTACGCAAAAATTACATCGACAGAATTTACGACACCTACATTGACGAGCGCGATTTGCAAAATTGTGACAACGTAATTTACAAAATTGCCAATTCTTTGGAGGCTCGCCCTTATTCATCTCGTGAGTTTATCTGGGAAATGGGAAAATATCTAAAAAAACATGCCAAGAAAAAAGAATCTTTGATTGAGCTTGCTTACGATCACAACGTGCCAATTTTCTGCCCAGCTTTTACCGACTCTTCTGCTGGATTTGGCTTGGTTTTACATCAAGTAAAAAATCCGAAAAAGCACATGACAATTGATTCAATTGCTGATTTTAAAGAGTTAACCGACATTAAAATTAAAGCTGGAACAACTGGTTTGTTAATGATTGGTGGCGGCGTTCCTAAAAACTTTGTTCAAGATACGGTTGTTTGCGCTGAAATTTTGGGCGTTGAGGCTGAAATGCATAAATATGCAATTCAAATTACTGTTGCCGATTCTCGTGATGGAGCTTGTTCTTCTTCTACTTTAAAAGAAGCTTGTTCTTGGGGAAAAGTTGACACAACTTTTGAACAAATGGTTTACGCTGAAGCAACTTCAGTCGTTCCTCTTTTGGCGTCAGATGCTTATCATCGCGGTTTTTGGAAAAAACGCAAAAGAAGAAATTTTGCTAAAATGTTTTCCAAATAAATTATTTCCACTTCTAGTTGAAAGCCAATCTGCAAACTGGCTTTCAACTATAGCTTTTCTTTCCATTATAAATTTTGCTTGAAAAATTATTTTTTAAACTGACGGTTGTTTTTGAGTACAGTTTTTGGGTTATTTTTTGAAATAATTATATAGGTTAGATTATGCTTTCTTCTTTGCGTGTTCTTCTAATCAGAAATCCCGGCTCTTATTCTTATAATGGATTGGCAAGAATTTACATACCAGGAATAAATCCAGGTATATACGGTTCTCCATCTAACCAAACTATCCTCTCTATTGGCAGTTGTACTTTAGGATGTGATGTAGATTTAAATCGTGGTTCAAAAAGTGATGTTGTAGATGAAACCCTGACATCTGTTAATACACCTTTACCAGCTGGTGTTTTGGCTCATTTGGCATTACAAGGTATATATGCTCATAATAATGAAATTAGTTTGTCGGGCATTAATGGATTTGCTATTTCAAGTAATAAAAAACAGGATCTTACAGTTATTGCGGATGAGGCTAAAAAATACAAAGTGCCAATGTATTTTGTTGATGAAAAATATTGTCTTAATGAGATAACTCCTGAGGGTTCTTTCAAACCATATTTACCAGAGAACTTGGTTTCTTTTGATCCGCGTTTGGAGTCCAATAAAATAGTGTCTATGACAGAGCAACTTAAGCAATTTTACGATCAATATATTGCACAACGTGCTGAAGTGATGAGTGATAAGAGTTACAAAAATTTCTTACAAAATGCTCATTTATCCGAACCAGTCACTAATTTTGTTATGGAGGATAGTCACAGTCTAGCCATTAAGATTAATCCAGAATATGCAAAGGCTTATAAAAAAGATGATAATAAAGAGAGCCAAACGCCAAACGCAAAGAAAGTGATTTCCAGAGACCCGTACTATGCATTAGAAGCCAATCCGGTAGCACAAGAGGAAGAAAATTGGACACAAGTAAACTATGATTAGTGAATTATTATTTAGCTCTGGTAGTTAGAGTTTGGATTTCAACTTTTGGTAAAATAATTATAGAATTGTGATTTGTTTTTCTGGACAAAAATCAGTTGGCAAATAATTTTCTCGCCAGTTCCCAGTTTTCTTAAGTTTTTCCCGATGCCTGAAAAAAAATCAATTTCACAAGCTATTATTTTACATTTAATTGCTGTTTTTTTTGTAATTATAAATGTATCCGATATCAAGGTTGGAGGTCTTTCCCACGTGCTGCCATTATTTGATTTAATGGCGGTTTTTTATTTTGGAGTTTTTAAAAAAACCTTTGGAGTTTGGTTTATTTTTTTATTAGGAATTTGGAATGATTCTCTTGTTGGAAATCCATTGGGAACCACTTCTTTATGCTATATTTTGTTGGTGAAAATATTTTTGGTTTTAAATCAGAAAATGATGGTTAGTGAAAATTTTCAGCATATTTGGCGACAGTTTATAAGTTTCTGCTTTTTATTTTTATCAATTAAGTGGCTTTTAGTTTCTATTCTTAATAGTCAATTCACTTCGATTGTTGGTGTTGTGGTTGCATTTATTCTAAATACAATTGTGTATATACCAATACACAAATTTTTTGATTATTTGAGTCAAAAATTGTTAGGAGAAGATTAGTGCTTCGCGACATTCGTAAAAACAAAATTTTTAATCGTCGTGCTTTGATGCTTGGTGCTGGGCAATCTGCCTTAACAGGTGCTCTTTTGTTGCGTTTGAGTTATTTGCAATTGTGGCAACATCAGGAATATTCAACTCAATCAGATAATAATAGAATAAAACCTATAATTTCTCCCGCTCCACGTGGCACAGTGGTGGATCGTAATAATTTTCCACTAACAGAAAATGATGGAAATTATCGACTTCTTCTTTACTTCGATAAGCGTAGAAACTCGCAAGAATTGCTAGAAAAACTCACAAAGATTTTGGATCTTGATGCGGAACAACAAAATATTTTTGCAGAAAAAATAAAAAATTCTCGTCGTAAAAGTGTGGTTTCCTTGATGGACAATTTGAAATGGGATGATCTAGCTCGCATAGAAACCAATTCACATTTGTTAATGGGGGTTGCAATTGATAGCGGCATTAAGAGGAGATATCCATATCCAGATGAAACTGCTCATTTTTTGGGATATGTTTCGCTGCCTTCAGAAAAAGAAATTGATGATAATGAACAAAATCTTTTCATGCATCCAGATTTTAGGGTTGGAAAATTTGGCTTAGAAAAATCTTTTGATGAAGCTTTGCGTGGTAAATACGGAGTAAAATATGTTGAGGTTAATGTTCATGAAATTCCATTGCGCACTTTGTCAGTTCGTGCTTCGCAAGAAGGATCTCGTTTACATACGACAATTGATTTTGAATTGCAGAAATTTGTAACCGAAAGAATTAAAGATGTTGTTGCTTCAACGGTTGTTATGAACGTTAAGACGGGTGAAATTTTAGCTTACGCTTCTAGCCCAACTTTTGATCCAAATAATTTTGTTGAAGGTGTCTCAAAAGAATATTGGAAGCAGCTTTATGAAGATAAGCGCAAGCCGCTGAGCAACAAACCAATTTCTGCAACTTATCCTCCGGGTTCAATTTTTAAGTTAATGGTTGCTCTTGCTGGTCTTGAATCTGGTTTTAATCCAGCAAGAAAAGTTCATTGTAATGGTGCTTATCAATTTGGCAGAAGAGCTTTTCACTGTTGGAAGGAAGGTGGGCATGGCACGCTTGATTTGATGGGTGGAATTATGCATTCTTGCAACACTTATTTTTTCACATTAGCCAATGAAATTGGTTATGAAAAATTTACCGAAATGGCGCGTCGTTTTGGATATGGTGAAAAAATGGATATCAGTTTGCATGGCAGCAAAAGCGGTAACGTTCCTTCTGACGAGTGGAAAAGAAAAGTTTTTAAAGAGGGTTGGATGGGCGGTGATACTTTAAACACTGCAATTGGACAAGGTTCTGTTTTGGCAACTCCTTTGCAAATGGCGGTTGTAACAGCACGCATTGCAAATGGTGGAATTCCAATCAAACCTTATTTGGTGCGTAATCACAATATTGCTAATCAGTATGATGCTTTAAAAGCCAATCCACTAATAAAAGAATCTCATGTAAAATTTGTACAAGAGGGAATGCGCAGAGTTGTTAACGAGCCCGGTGGAACTGCATACGGCAAAAGAATTGAGGTTGAAGGTTTTGAAATGGCGGGAAAAACAGGAACTTCGCAAGTAATTTCAAAACGAGAAAAAGAAATGTCGGCTGCAGAAAGTGCAGCAAATGCAAATCATGCAATTTTCACTGGTTTTGCACCAGCTCATGACCCACTATATGCAGTGTCAGTTGTAGTTGAGCATGGAGGAAGTGGATCTGGGGCCGCTGCTCCGATTGCTAAAGACGTTATGATGGAAGTTCAGGGTTTAAACAAAGAGAACAGTAAGGGATAATTACCAAATAAAATCACAATTTTCTTGTATTTGTGGATGCTAAATATCTTGTTTGCGACGATTAATTCTATGCTCAATTTGAGCTACTTTTCCTTTCATAATTTTTTATAATTTATTTCATGCAAAGAAAAAATCTTTCAGCTTTCACGATGTTGGAGGTTGGGGTTGTTTTGATTATTGTTGGTATTTTTATTGCTGGAGTTATTGCTTCGAATTCTTTAGTTACGAAGTTTCGAATTGCCGCTGCAAAGAATGTAACCAAGGCCTCTCCGATGTTTGCGATTAAAGATAATGCCTTGTGGTTAGAAACGAGTTTGGACAATAGTTTTAATGACATTGAGAGCAGCGATAAATCTCCTTTGACAACTTGGTATGAGCAGCGCAATTCGGTTAATAGAGTGTTTTTGCAGTCTGTTTCTGGAGGTCCAACTTATTCTAATACAATCAATAGAATTCACGCGGTTAAGTTTAGCTCTTCTGGCGGATATTTTACCTTTGATGGAAGTTTTTTGAACGGCACTGATTACACGGTTTTTGTTTTAGAGAAGCGTGAGAGCGGCGATTCTGGCAATTATTTTTTTGGCGATAGCGCTGCTCTTGGGGTCAATCAAAATCTTCTTTTGGGTTATAGCGATTCTGAGCATGTGGTTCATAGTCAGGGAGGATCTAGCTCGTATCCTTCAAATGTAAGAAGTTATTTGGAATCATCGGAATCTGTCCGAATTTTTACTTTTACCCATAGTGCTACGGAAGGAAAAAAAACTTATATAAATGGCGTTTTAGCTGCTGAGGATGCAAGCAACACGGCGCATCTTTCAAATCTATCAACAGTGAGTTTGGGCAAAGGCTATTCAGGTCAAATTGGCGAGTTGGCTATTTTTACAAGAGCTTTAGAGCCTAATGAGATAGTTTCGGTGGAAGATTACATGAGTCAAAAGTGGCGCGTGAATATTAATAGGGCAAAATTTCCGAGTTGTATAGGTGGAGTAGTTACAGATTCTGGGTGCGATTCTTCTGGCGGAACAAGCGGAGGATCTTCTGCCACTTGCGATGTTTCTGTTGATGGCGTAACTAGCACAACTCCAGTTAATTCTGGAACTGGTTATTTAACTTGTGATGGAACTAACTTTAACGGCAATACAATTTCTTACACATGCTCTGGCGGTGTTTTAACCACTGGATCTAATTGTGCTTGTGCCGATGATCATGTGTTGTCAGAAGGAGAATGTGTTGCAATTATTCCAGCTTGCACAGGCGGAACAATTTCAACTTCTTCTGGTTATAAAATACATAAATTCACATCGTCAGGAACTTTTACTTGTCCTACAGCAAGAAATGTTGAAGTGCTTGTTGTTGCTGGCGGTGGCGGTGGCTCTGGCGGAACCAACTCTGCTGGCGGTTCTGGCGGCGGTGGCGGCGGCTTAATTTACAGAGACTCTTTTTCTGTATCTACTTCGCCTATATCGGTCACCGTTGGAGCGGGTGGAACTGGTGGCGCAGCAAATAGCAACACTAACGGCGGCAATGGCGGTAATTCTATATTTTCTAGCTTAACTGCAATTGGCGGTGGCGCTGGCGGCGGAAGAGAAATGATCGGAAGCGCGGGTGGCTCTGGCGGTGGCGGCGGTATTTCTGGCGGCTCAAGAGCTGGCGGCTCAGGAACTTCTGGTCAGGGTTTTGCAGGTGGTAACAATTCCGCATCCAGCCCAAATTATGGCGGCGGTGGTGGAGGAGGTGCAGCTTCTGCTGGTCAAGCAGGAACCTCAACCAAGGGTGGCAATGGTGGTAATGGTTTGGAATATAATATTTCTGGAGCTGCAATTTATTATTCTGGTGGTGGCGCGGCTTCTTATTATCAAAGCTCTGGCACAAATGGTTCGGCTGGCTTGGGTGGAAGCGCAGTTGGCGCTGCTGGTGCTGCAAATACTGGAGCTGGCGGCGGCGGAGCCTCGGCATCTGGCGTAGTTGGTAATGCTGGCGGTTCTGGTGTTGTGATAGTGAAATATTTATCTGGTCCAGCAACTAGTTGCGATGTTGCCATCACCGGCATTTCTACGCCATCAACTGTTAGCGTTGGAGCATCTGGAGCTTTAACTTGTAACGCTAGTGGATATGGCGGATCAGTTTCGTATAGCTGTGGCTCAGATGGCATTTTAACAACAAGCGGTTCTTGTTCGCCACCTTGCCCTGTTTCGGTAACGGGCGTTAGCACTCCAACTTCAGTTAACTCTGGAGCTAGCGGCAATTTGTTGTGTAATGCTGATGGTTATAACGGCACAAGTACTGTTGCCTATAATTGCCCAGCTTCTGGCGTTTTGAGCGTAACTGGCTCATGTCCAGCTCCTATTGTTTCTAACGTGGTTCTCACATCTGGTTCTTCTTACACCGTTCAATCTGGCTTTACTCAAGCCAAAGTCTGGGCAATTGGTGCTGGCGGCGGCGGTGGTGGAGCTGGTGGAGCTGGCGGCGGCGGTGGATCTGGAGGCGTTGTTTACAAGACTTGGTCTGGCTTGAATTCTGGCGATGTAATTTCTTATTCATTGGGCAGCGGTGGAAACGGCGGATCGGGATCGGGTGCAACTGGTGCAACTGGCGGCTCAACAACCGTAACCTACAAAGGCGTTACAATCACTGCTTCTGGTGGTTCTGGCGGCCGCGGAGATAGTTCAACAGTTTCAACTGGAGGATCTTTTAGCGGTGGTGACGGAGGCGCAAGCGGTGCTGGATCGCCAGCCGTTTCGGGAGATACTGGCGGAAGCTCTGGAGCTGCTATTGGAAGCGTTTCTGGAGTTAGCAATGGTGCTAATGGCGGAAATGGAGTAAATAGCTCGGATGTTGGTGGTTTATTTACCACATTGTCTGCAGTTGGTGGTTATCCAACAACAAGCGGCGGTTCTGCTGGCGGCTCTGGTAATAACGGCGGACAAACTAATCATGGTTTTGCAGCAACTGGTTTTGGTTGCGGCGGCGGCGGTGCTGGATGGTGGGGCGGAAATGGTGGAAATGGTCTTTACGGCGGCGGTGGTGGCGGCGCTGCAGGAGAAGGAAGTGCAAGAACTGGTGGAAAAGGTGGCAACGGAGTTGTAGTCATTAAATTTTTCTAACCAATACGAATCTTCTGGATCCCCGCCTTCGCGGGGATGGCCGCTTAAGTAACATGCTCACAAAGTCATCCCCGCGAAGGCGGGGATCCAGAAGATTTATGTCTAACGGGATAGTTGCTCCAGATTCTAGTCTTCTTTCTTGTGATTTGACTTTGCACTTCTAGAGTGCGCGACCTTTCTAACCATAATTTCTAAAGTCGCGTGATCAGAGTTAAAGATTTATCAATTTCATTTTCAGGCCATGAAGTTTTTTCTGAAGCCAGTTTTATTATCAACGCTCGAGAAAAAGTTGGCTTAATTGGGCGCAACGGAAGCGGAAAATCAACTTTCTTAAAATTAATTTTAAAAAAACTCGAGCCAGATTCGGGTGCTGTTGAAATTCCGCGCGGCTACAGAATCGGTCACTTAGAGCAGCATATTCACTTCACTCACAACACAGTTTTGGAAGAAATCTGCTCGGTTTTGCCCGAAGATCGCGAGCATGAAGGCTGGAAAGGCGAAAATATTCTCTACGGTTTGGGCTTTACCGAAGAAGATCTTTCTAAAGATCCAAAAAACTTTTCGGGTGGTTACCAAGTAAAACTAAATTTGGCAAAATTGCTTTTAGTTGAACCGCAAATGCTGCTTTTAGACGAGCCAACCAACTATCTCGACATTCACTCAATTCGTTGGTTAAAAGAATTTCTGCAAGATTGGGAAGGCGAGCTGATTTTAATCACGCACGACCGCGGATTTATGGATGCGGTGATCACACACACTTTGCTGATTCATCGTAACGCTTTCAAAAAAGTTCCAGGAAACACTCAAGGTGTGCGCGAAAAAATTGCCGCCGAAGAAGAAATCTACGAAAAAACGCGCGTCAATGAAGATAAACAAAGACAAAAAACTCAAGAATGGATCGACCGCTTTGGTGCCAAAGCCAGCATGGCAAGCCGCGCGCAATCGCGAGTTAAAATGTTGGAAAAACAAGATGTGAAAGAAAAATTGGCGCATGTGGCAACGCTTGATTTTGAATTTACTCACAATCCTTACGGCAGCAAAGACAACATGATCGAGGCGGAGGGTTTGGCATTTGGTTACAATCCTGACCATTTACTGATTCAGAATCTTTCTTTCAAAGTGGCAGATGGTGAAAAAATCTGCATTATTGGAAAAAACGGCAAAGGTAAATCAACTTTGCTGAAGCTAATCACGCAAGATTTGGCGCCACTTAAGGGCAATGTTAAGGCTAACGGAAAAACCGAGATTGGTTATTTTGGTCAAATGAATATTGATCGTCTCGACAAAAACCGAACAGTTTACGAAGAGTTGCAAAAAACTGACGAGAAATTGCCCGTAAGCCGCGTGCGCCAAGTGTGCAGCAACATGATGTTTAACAATGATTTGGCGAATAAAAAAATTTCTGTTTTGTCGGGGGGCGAAAAAAGCCGCGTGATGTTGGGCAAAATTTTGCTTAAAGGCGTGAATTTGCTTTTGCTAGACGAGCCGACAAACCACTTAGACATGGAATCTTGCGACGCTTTGTTGGAGGCGATTAAAAACTTCAAAGGTGCAGTTGTTGTGGTAACGCATGACGAGCATTTTTTGAACCAAATTGCCAATAAATTGATCATTTTCGACGACAACAAAACATTTACTTTTGAAGATTCTTACGAATTTTTCTTAAAAAGAGTTGGTTGGAAAGATCATTAGTTTTTTTGCAAAACCAAACCTGCAAACTGGCTTAAATGCTGGTTAAAATGAAATTTTCCACACTGTGTGGAAAATCTTTCTGGCGAGAATTTTGCAACTCTGTGCTGCGCTCACAATGACGCGATCTTATGCCAAACTAAACATTTATGAAAAAGTTTTTATCAGCAATTCTAACATTTTTGTTCGTAAATACATCTTTCGCGCAGTCGCAAGAAGCCACTCCCACAATTTGCGAACTTAGCAAATCTTGCAAAAAAGCCTGCAACGAAAAATCTAAAGAAGAGCATGACGACAATGATCCATCTTACCAAAAACTACTTCGTAAATGCGCCGAAGATGTGGCGCGAGATCTCAAGCTAATTAAATGAAAAATCGCACTTACAAAGACTTTACAATTCACGAATTTGACGAGCTAGAAAGCACAAATTCTCACGCATTTTCTTTGGCAAATTTGCGCCAAATTTCTGATCGCGAAATAATTCTAGCCCACAAACAAAGCGGCGGCAGGGGCAGAAACGGACGCGTCTGGAATTCTCCAGAAGGCAATTTGTATTTTTCGTTGGTATTATTTCCAAAAATCAAAGCCGAAAAAGCAGCGCAAATTTCTTTTGTGGCAATTGTGGCGTTGCACGCGGCTGTAAGTAAAATTCTGCCAAACAAAGTTGAAGTAAAATGGCCAAATGATTTGTTGGTTAATGAAAAAAAAGTTGCCGGCCTGTTGCTCGAAAGCAAATTTAACCAAAATGATTGCGAATTTGTAATTGTAGGGATTGGCGTAAACACTAGCTCAAAGCCAGATAATGTAATTTTTCCCGCGACATCTTTTAACGACTTCGGAGTAGAAATTTCACCCCAAATTTTACTAGAAAATTTTCTAAATGAATTCGAAAAATTTTACCAAATTTGGTATGATTTTGGTTTTGAAAAAATAAGAAAAATTTGGCTAGAAAATGCTTTTTATTTGGGAAAAGAAATATCAGTCAAAATTGATAATGTAGAATTAAGAGGGATATTTTCTGATCTTGATGCTGAAGGTAATTTGCTTCTTAATTGCTTGGAAGGTATGAGAAAAATTTCCGCTGCAGATATTTTTAAGCGCGATTGAGTTTAGTTGCGGATAAAATTTGTGAAAGTGTCTTTATCTAAAATGTAAATTTGATGATTGGTTTTCTTCTTCTCTAATTTTGTTGGTCCATTTGTTTTTTTCTATAGCAATAGGATTTTTAATAATGCAATCGCCGTTGGTATCGATAGAGCATTCGGCGCAAGCGGTGTAGCCTGGTCTTTTACAGCCGTGACCAAAAAATGACGCACCTTCTTTTGTTTCAAGAATTGGTATTGCCAGATTTCTGGCATTAATTTTTTCAACAAATTGATTGTAGTATTGTGATTTTTCTTCAGGGAATTCTCCCAAAATTATCGCTTTTGCATGATCAAAAATTCCGCTATTAATCATGTTGGTTATTTTTTCTTCAAGCCTGTTATCTCTGGCGGATTCTATGATGGCGATTTTGTCATTAAAAATATCTCTACTAACCAATGGCTCTTGACCAGAAGTTTGATTGTATAACGTGTGTATACTAATCGCTACTGTCTTTGCTTCCAAATCTTGTTGAGGCATGGTTGATGCTTCGACGGCTTTCAAAGCTATTTTTGAATCTTCTCTTTCGCCTTTCAGATATTCAAAATCTGAAAGTCTGGCCATTTGCACCAAAGTAATCTGAGGGATTTTGTCTATAAAATAAAAGGGTGTAAATGCGCCATCGGAGAACGCCAGAACCGTTGTCGGCGTTGGTGATAAACTGCTTAAGTCTAGCCTTTTTAATCTTCCTGCAAAATGCCTTTCTCCCAAATATCCGCCGCCATAATTCCAAACAATTTTTTCTTCTCGATTTTCAGTTGCGGCAAGAAAGTGATTTATTCTGTTGTCTAAATCTTGCCCGTAAAACTCTACAGCTTCTCCGCCACAAAATATTTTATCACCATCTGTTGCGGTTGATATTTCTTCAAAAAATTGAGCTGATTGTGGCGGTAGTTGAGTTTTTACATCTTCTTTATTTGCCAGTAGCAAGAATTGCTTTTTTTCAGGATCAAGTTTTACAAGGCCTTGTCTTTCTAAATCGCTTAAAAATTCAAAAGTGTAAATTTTATTCCAAGCTTCTTGGTTAAAGCGAAAATTATTTCCTGCATCCAAATGGCAATTATCGATACGCAGATTGACCTCAAAGCCATTTTGCCTCAAAATATCTATATTTCGATTCATATCCTCTTCTATCCAAGACTTTTTTCCTGCAATTGATAGCGGCGGACCAAATGTGTAGTTTGACGACATCGTTATGGTTATCTTGCACTTATTTCTGTTGTTCGCTCGCATCTTTTGTTGGAAGATTTAAAGAGTTGGCTGAGGTTAATTATCAATTTAGAATTTGGTAATTAGCTTATTTGAAAGTGAGTTGTTTGGGGAGTTAGTATTTTATCTAAACCCTTGAGAGAGTTGGCGCACCCGAGAGGATTCGAACCTCTAACCTTCTGATCCGTAGTCAGATACTC
>CAYWVI010000022.1:0-4037 GCA_964461905.1 uncultured Rhizobium sp.
CACCATAAATGGCGATGCAGGAAACGACAATTTGCAAGGCGGAAAAGGTGACGACGTGTTAAATGGCGGCGCAGGAAATGATGTTATTAAAGGTTATGATGGCGACGATCAAATTAACGGCGGCGAAGGGTTTGATGTGATGACGGGAGGTGAGGGCGAAGATACATTTATTTTTACCAGCAAATTCGATTCAACTTCAACAACAAGCTCAACCTCTTTAATTACAAGCTTCAACGAAACCGACCTAATTTTAGACTTCATTCAAAATGAAGATAAAATTGATCTTTCGGCTTTAGGTTTTGATTCGATCACTCAAGGCAAAAACAGCAATTCTTCAGCCAATGGTTTGGAATTTTATTTTGAAAATGGGCAAACAATAATCGACGATCCCAACTCAAATTTTGCGATAAAACTCAGCGGCGAAATCGCGCTTGGAAGCAATGATTTTAACTTTTAGAGATCTGGTCAGTCTAAGCAAAACTATTTATGTTCTTTAAGCATGGATTGCCGCGCGTAGCTCGGAGTGACGCTTTAACGCCGTAATTCTCAATGACCTCGGCACTGTCATTGCAAGCGAAGCGCGGCAATCGAGTTGCGGAAGGAATCGAGAGTTATTTGGCATAATTACAAATTTTGACTTGCTTGGGGCGTGTTTAAATTTTAGCTAAAAAAATAAAAACCATTGCAACGATAATCCAAAAAATATTTTGTACATACCTCAGATAAAAATGACGAATCACCACTAAATTTATATGACAAAACTTCTTCAAAAAAACGCTTTCAAAACTTTCAAAAACAACTTCTCTAAATCTCTTCACAAGAAATTTATCTCGAAGCACCTCCGCATAAAAGCCTTAGTTGCTTTTTTAGTAATCTTTGTTGCAACTCCACTAACCAGTCAAGCCATGCCTTTTTTTAGTAAAAATAAACTTCCAACAACTCCTTACGCTTTGCAAATTGATATTTCTAAGAAAGGAAATAAGGCGGAAGTTGATTTAAGGATTAAGCTAGATGAGGAGAGAAAAGAATTGGAGCCGAAGATTGTGGCGTTTGAGTTGAAGTTTTTGTGGAGCGATCCAAGAAATGACAGTAATAGCAAATATTACAAAGGGTTTTGGCGCAGAAACTTTGGTGAAATTGGGATGTTTGAGAAGTATTTTAGAAAATATACTAAGGAAGAAGTAGATGAGATTTGGCGAGATAGCGAAAGATTGACAAAGCTACTTGGTGGAGGAATTTGGATTGATGATGGTACTAAATATGGAAAAAGAATTAATCACCTAGCCGCTCCAATCCCCAACATCCGCCTAACAATAATAAGTCTCGATGGCCCAGATAAAAAAGTTGTTTATGACGAGGTTCTAGAGGTAAAAAAACATCCAGAAAACGCAGGATATTTTGATAAATTCTTAGAATACATAAAGATAATTCCCGGAAATTACAAAATTATCGCGGAGGTTCAATCGGATGCTTTAGAATTTGAAGGAACGGAGGTTCTTTTGCTAATAGGAAGCCAAAGAGCTTGGTGGAAATAAAATAATTAACCAAAAACAAAAAACCTATGTCAGCAAAATTAGTTATTAAAATAGTAGATGCAGGAACGATTTATAAAGACTCAATCAAAGGCGATCATCCTTCAATAACTGGTCACATGTGGTGGGAGCTTCATAATGAGGATGGAGAAATAATTGGAAGTTACGGATTCTCTCCAGCGGATGGTTACGAGGGAAAGCCATTTGCTCCAGGAAGCGCAAAATATAATGATAATATTCGCTACGATTTCGACCTATCCCAAGGCGATTACAAGAAAGAGTTTGAGATAAATGATGCTCAGCTAGAAATCTTGCAAAAATTTGGTGATCAGCCGGATTTAAAAGAGTTTGGCTTCGATCTTTATTACAACGGCCTAAAAAACTCCTGCATCGACTTCACATGGAAGGCTATAGCAATAGCTGGATTAATTACAGCCAACAGTGATGGTGAGTTTTTTCAAGGAGATATAATTCCTACTTGGAACATCAACAACATAGAGAAAATCGGAATCACCCAAACATTTCAAACAAAAACTCTTGCAGAATTGGGTATGGAAATCGAGCAATATCAAACATTCATTTCTGATTACTTCGGACTAAAAACCACCAACTCTTCTTCAGTTCAAACCCTTCTTTCAAAATATAATTTCGATCAGTCAATTTCCAATTACAGCAACATCGCCCCGTCAATAATCATCAATGACGGACAAGGAAGTAACTTTAACCTCTTAGCTTTTCCAAACTTCTCTAATCTAACAGGAATTGAAAAAACAACAGCCTTTGATGCTTTTGCTAATTCATTTCTTGGAACGGCTCTTTCTCCGCTTAACTACGATCTAAGCCAATTCACTGATTTTTTAAATCAAAACAGAATTTCTTTTTCTGAGCTGGAAAGTGATTTTTCTCGGGTTTTTGGCAGCGAAGAATCCGCATTTTCTTCAGCTTTTGATTCTTATTTTGCCGATGCTTTTCTTAAAGAATCCGGTCTTGATTCTAACCTATTCACAATTGCAGTTAAAAATATTGACGGCGAAGAAACCACAACCCAAGCAAACATAGTTGCCTCTGATGAAGATTTTGACGATTACGCTCAAGCAATTTCTGATCCAGATTTAATTTCAATCGAAGAATCATTCACACTTTCCGCCGAAGAATATCGCAATTTGTTAAGTGGTGAGGCGTTTGATAGGTTTGGAAATATGGATGATTTTGAGGAAAATTTAGGGCGTGTTCAAGAAAATTATTTCACGCTACAAAATGCCTTATTTGCAGATTTAAGCTATGAGCAGCAAAGATTTGTCGAAGAATTTGATGATGCTTTGCAAGAGTTAATCGCTGCTAATCCAGACAATTGGCAAGATGTTTTTAGCGATTTTTCTTCTGAGTGGGAAAATGAATGGAGTGGCAGAATTAATAATCTGATTTCAATTCATGAGTCAGAAATGTTTGCGATGTTGGATGAATATCAAAAAATTTATTATAGCACGGATAATGTTGAAATTGATTATGTTGAAGGAATTTTGAAATCAGAATTTGCCGAACAAGGTCTTGATTGGGAATTCGAGCCAACCATTTACGATGATGGTTATTTTGAGGGTTTTGGTTATTATGAAATGACTGACGCATTTTACACCGATAAAGATCGCAGCAAATATTGGGAATATTTAGACGTTAATGGCGACGAGCTAATCACCGAAGAAGAATATAGCGAAGATTGGGATTTATTTTACGAGCTTTACAGCGAAGAATTTGAAACAAATTTTTACGCTTTTGATTATGCAGAAAATTATTTTTCAGACTATTGGTCTTCATTTGATTACGACGATGACGGCTTAATTTCAGAAGATGAATTTTATGAAGATTGGGCGGGCTTTATTTCTTATCTTGAAGATAATGGTTATTACGAATCAACATACGCCTTTGATTACAGTGATATTAGCGAAAATGGTTCAGAATATTTTGAGCAATTTGACAGCAATGGCGACGGTTTAATTGAAGAAGATGAATTTGGTGGAGATTTTTATGATTATCGAGAATGGAGCATTGACCGAGGAGATGGCTGGTTAGTTGGCTTTGACCCCTATGATGAAATTGATTGGAATGAATATCAAAGAATGTCTAGTTGGTCGCCGTGGGAAACTCCAGAAGATGCCTTTGATTATGCACATCTAGTTAATTTTGATGAATATTATTTCTTTGATTACGACGCGTTAGAAAATGCCTTTCTTGAAGAATTATCTAGCGTAAATTTTGAACAAAATTGGGTTTATGTTGAAGATTATTATAACCTCGAAGATTTCTGGGATTTAGAAGTTGGATTGCAAATTTCGGGTTTTGAAACCGATTATTCCACAGCTTTTTTTGATCAATTTATTGCCTATAATTCTTGGAAATTAGACTTAATCGAATCGTGGAAAAACAATCAAACCTCTTATGAATTAGGCTTTAATCCTCAGTTTGAATTAGATCCATTTTTAACTTATCGTCAAATTTTTGATGAATTTG
>CAYWVI010000022.1:4047-24522 GCA_964461905.1 uncultured Rhizobium sp.
TCAGCTCGATGATTCGCTTTATCTTCCAGCTTCAATTGATCAAAGTTTTTTAAATAGCCTGAGCGGAGAAAACAGAAATTTCATTCAGCTATCATCGGAAGTTTTGCAAGATGTTACTCAAAGTTCAAAAGTGGTTTCTGCCAATTCTCTCTCCAACCAAATAATTTTAGGCGATGGAAATGACGTAGTTTTATCTCAAGAAGGAAACGACTTTATTTTTACTGGCAGCGGAAACGACAATTTGCAAGGTGGCGAAGGCAATGATATTTATGTTTTTAACGGCGATTTTGGCAATGATGTTATTGTTGATGAAGATGGTTCGATAATTATTGATGGTCAAATTTTTGCAGGAATTGCCAATCAAGCCGATAATCAAAACAAATTTATTTTAGGTTCTGCAATATTGAGTTTTGTGGAAAATGATTTGCTGATTTCCATCGCAAGCAACTCAATCATTATCAAAGATTTCAAAAATACTAAATTTGGCATAACTTTAAACCACAACCCAGAAAGTTCGCTTGATTATTTTGAGGGGCAAAAAGATCAAAAAATTGAAATTAACCTTTTAGAAAAAAGTTCAGATTTAGATTCGCAAGAATTACAATTATTTGGAGTTACAAATCCAGAATTTGGCAGCGTAGAAATTATCGAAAATGGTAAAATTAAATATATACCAGAATCTAATTTTGTCGGAACAGTCAGTTTAAAATACCTTATCGGAGATGGGTTTGGTGGGTTTTTAGAGAAAAATTTAGAAATCAATATTCAGCCAAAAGTTCAGTTTTTTAACGGCACCGAAAGTGACGATTTTATAATTACTGGCGTTAGTGATGATGTTATCAACGCTGGTGGCG
Organism: uncultured Rhizobium sp.; assembly: GCA_964461905.1. GTDB lineage: Bacteria > Pseudomonadota > Alphaproteobacteria > Rickettsiales > UBA1997 > UBA2645. Next base: position 4,902 of record CAYWVI010000022.1, read on the forward strand.
GAAATGACAAAATCGAATCTGGCGCGGGAAGCGACACAATTAACGGCAATGCTGGAAATGACATAATTTATGGCGGCGAAGGTGAAGACGATATTAAAGGCTCAAATGGTCAAGACACTATTTATGGCGGATTGGGAGATGATAATTTAAACGGCGGCGGCGATGACGATTTAGTTTTTGGCGATGAAGGAAATGATTTTATTGATGGAGTTTTAGGAAATGATCAATTGTTTGGCGGAGCAGGAAATGATAAAATTTTTGGCAATGCTGGAAATGACAAAATTTACGGCGAGGATGGAAATGACGAACTTCTTGGTCACTTTGGCAGCGATGAAATTTATGGCGGAAGTGGCGACGACAACATTGAAGGCAATCAAGATAACGACATTCTCTATGGCGAAGAAGGCGATGACAGAGTTAGAGGCGGAATTGGCGATGATTTAATATCTGGAGGTTTAGGATCTGACATTTTAATTGGAGGGGTTGGTAATGATATTTTTCTTTACCAATCAATTGCGGATTCAACTGATAGCGAAACCGACCTAATTTTAGACTTCGTGCAAAATGAAGATAAAATTGATCTTTCGGCTTTAGGTTTTGATTCAATCACTCAAGGTAAAAACAGCAATTCTTCAGCCAATGGTTTGGAGTTTTATTTTGAAAATGGTCAAACAATAATTGACGATCCCAACTCAAATTTTGCAATAAAACTCAGCGGCGAAATCGCGCTTGGAAGCAATGATTTTAACTTTTAACGATTTATGAAAAACTTAAAAACTTTATTTTTTGGTGGATTTTTGCTTTTGCTTCAAACCCCTTTTTCTTTTGCGGCTTCTGGAATTGGCGGCGGATCATCAACTGTTCCTGATGGGCAACCTCCTTATAAAAGTTTTTCAGAAAATGCAGCGGGAGTTGGCATTTCGGCTGGCGTTAGATTTAATTTGGCAGAAGATATTTTTACTGATTTTGAAGATAAAGAAAGCAAAACCAAAGATCACATTTTTACTGAAATTGAAGCCTTTGGTAATCAGTTTTTATCTGGCGAAATCAAACAAAATTTTGGCGGAAGATTGAATCTTGGTTATGAAGTTAAAGGCTTTAGAATTTATGGTTCTGGTGGCTATGTTGCTTCATCTTTAAATTATCAAGAAACAGGAAATGTGAAACAGTCTGTAAATGCTTTTGCACCTTTTTTTGGAATAGGGATTGGCTACGATATTACCAAAAATATTGGGATTAGATTAAACTCAATGTTTTATAATTTTGATTTTACGCCAAAAAATTCTGAATATAAAAGTGTAGAAATTGATGTTTCGGCAATCACTTTTGGTCTTTCGCTGCATTTCTAAATTAAAGTAAAATATGTTTTTTCAACCAAAGTTAAAATCCAAATTACTATATTTCTTTGTTGCAATTGTATTTTTCTCTAAAAATTCCAATGCAACAAATCTGCAAGATGCTGTAGATGCCGCTCAGATCAGCAATCGTAATATTAAACTTGAGCAGCTAAAGTTGAACTCAATTAAAACTGAAAAAACCAAAGCAATTTCAGAATTTTTGCCAAACGTAAGCGCGAATGTTTCTTACGGACAAAGAAATAGTTTTTATCAGGGACAAACTTACGATCGATCAACCAAACAAAGAACCGAAGAAATAAAGTTGGAGCAGCCAATTTTTGATGGATTACATTCCGTATCAAAATATCGGGAAGCAAATTATCGCATAAAATCTAGTAGTTCTAAAAAATCGGATAAAGTTCAAGAGGTTTCATTTGCCGCAATACAAAGCTATTGCAATCTATTTCGTTACCAAGAACTAGCAAAACTACAGGAAGAAAATAAGAAATTAGGTAAAAAATTTTCCGATTTAGTTAATCGTAGAAAAGAGGCTCGAATTATTGATAATGCCGATATTATAAAATTTACTTATGAAGTTTCTTTGACAGAGGAAAAATATTTCGATGTTTTAAACCGTTTAAATAAAGCTAAATTCGAATATAAAAATATTATTGGTCAACTTCACGAAAACTTATCTGCTCCAAAAATTATTGAAGAAGAGTTTAATAAAGAAAAAGTTCTGGAAGTTGCATTATCGCAAAATCATAGCATAAAATCTTATCACTATAATTATCTTGCCTCAAAAGCCGCTTATAATGCAGAAAAATCAAATTTTTTACCCAAGGTATCACTAACCGCTTCTGCAACTAAGCAAGACAAGGTTGTTTATCTTAACAACCAAGATCTTAACCAAAAGTCAGTTTTTTTGAATGTTTCAGTGCCAATTTTTCAAAAAGGTGTTGAATATGCTAATGTAAGTAAGGCTGGATATGATCGTGATGCAGCAAAGGAAGAATATGAAATTACTAAAGACAATATTTCCAAAGAAGTAAGTCAGGCATTAGAAGAGTATCACTTTTTTTCAGAGATAAATAAAACTAATAAAAAGCTTTTTGAATTAGCAAAAAATCGTGCAGCAATTTTTACCAAAAGATCCGATTTAAAAGTTGAAGATCCAATTGAAGTAATTCGTGTTAAAATTGAAGCTAATGACAGGAAAATAAATTATATAAATTCAGAAATGGATTTGGTTACTACATATTACAAAATTAAATATTTTTTGGGAGAAATTTAGCAATTCATGAAAAAACCCTTACTTCTTACACCTTATTCCTTACTAATTTCTTGCAAAAAAGCTTTCTGGTTTTGCTTTTTATTCAGTTTTTTTATTAGCATTTTTACCTTAGCATCTTCGATTTATTCAATGCAGGTTTTAGATCGCGTACTTTCTAGCAACAGCTTTGAAACACTTCTTTATCTAACCATAATCGTTTTAGCGTTTTTAATATTTTTAGGAATTTTAACACAAGTTAGGTCAGCAATATTTTTATATATTTCTAATTGGCTTGATGAGCAATTATCACCAGTTTTATTCAACAGCAGCATTGAAGAACAAGGATCTAGCAAAAATATTAGCTCTCAAAACATGAGAGATTTACAAACAATTAAAAACTTCATTTCAGGTCCAAATTTAGGCGTATTATTTGATGCTCCTTTTGCAATTATTTATCTAATCGTAATTTTCTTTATTCATTGGGTTAATGGTTTGATCACTTTGGTTGGCGGTTTGATTATGTTAAAAATGGCTTATCTCAATGAAAAACTTACCAAAGATCTAATTGAAAAAACCAATAAAATGCAGCTAGAAGTAATGCGTGATTTTGAGATTATATCTTCAAATTCTGAAGCAATAAACGCGATGGGAATGAAGGCAAATGTTCGCAATAATTGGCAAGTTGGTAATAATAATTTACGTCAATCTTCTGAAGATTTAACCAATTTATCTAACAAAATCTCTTCAATATCCAAAATTATTAGAATGGTTTTGCAAACAATCACCATGGCATCAAGTGCAATGCTGGTAATGTATAATAAAATGTCATCTGGAGGAATAATTGCCACTTCAATTCTTGCTGGCAAAGCATTGGCTCCTTTTGATAACGCAATTGGTTTGTGGAAATCGTTCAAAACCGCTAAAGCCGCTTATAGTCGTTTGAACGAATCATTAAAAAATTATGTTGTAGATAAGTGTAAAATCGATTTGCCAGAACCCAAGGGAGAAATTGTGGTTGATAAGCTGATTTATAAACTACCAAATTCTGATAGAATTTTGATTAAAGGCCTTTCTTTTAAAATAGAATCTGGAGAAGTAATTGGAATTATTGGCCCAAGTGGCAGCGGCAAAACCACGCTGGCAAGACTTTTGGTTGGAGTTTTAAAACCAAATTCTGGCACAATTCGTTTTGATGGAGCCAATGTTTTTGATCAGGATCTAGAAAAATTCGGTAAATACATAGGTTATTTACCACAAGATGTTGAGCTATTTAAGGGTTTGGTAAAACATAATATAGCAAGAATGAATAAAGATGTTAATGATGAGCATATTATTAAAGCGTCAGAATTTTGCGATATCCATAAAATTATCTTATCGCTACCACAAGGCTATGAAACCAATATTGAAAAGGATGCTTCTAATCTTTCTGCAGGTCAAAAACAAAGAATAGCTTTAGCAAGAGCTTATTTTGGAGATGCGAAATTTGTAGTTCTTGATGAGCCTAATTCTAACCTAGATAGCGATGGAGAAATTGCCTTAAATAATACGATAATTCGCGCTAAGAAAAATAAAATAACCACAATAATAATTTCGCATCGAGCGTCGGTAATTTCAGCTTGTGACAAAGTTATGCTTCTTAAAGATGGTGAAATTGTGAACTTTGATGAAAAAGAAAAGTTTTTGGCGGCAATTAATAAAAAATAAACATGACAAAAATAGAACCTAAAAATGTCGCAAATTCATCTATAAAATTTGGTCTTAAATCCCTAGGAATTTTTACTCTAATTTTTATTAGTTGGGGTGTGTTTCTACCAATAAAATCAGCTTCAATTGCTGAAGGTATTGTTATCTTAGATTTTAATCGAAAAACAATTCAACATATGGAAGGTGGAATAATTGACCAAATCTTTGTTAAAGAAGGTCAAATGGTAAATGAGGGCGATGTATTATTTTATCTTCACGATATTAAGGCAAAAAGTGAGCAGCAAATTTTAAAAGAAAGGCTTTGGACCATGCAGCTTCAAAAAGAACGACTCAAAGCTGAAAAAGAAAATAAGCAAAGTATAAATCTTGCAAATTTCTTTGCTCAAAACTCTGATTTAGGAGAAGAAGATAGTAAAAAATTACAAGAAATTGCTTCCAATCAGATAAGACTTTTCGAAGCAAAAACCAATAAAAGGCGAGGGGAATTAAAAGTTTTAGAAACCAAACTAAGATCGTCAGAAGCTAAATTAAAAATTTTTCAAAAAGAATTTAGCCTTATTAAACCATTAGTTGATGAAGATAACTTACCAATTCTTAGAGAATTCGATTTACAAAAATCAATTTTTCAAACCGAAGAAGAATATGAAACCGCGAAGTTGCAAATTGCCAATTATAAAAATAGCGAATTATCAGAAACGCTAAAAGAAATTAAAGAAAGCGATATGGAAATTGTTGGTTTATATAATCAGCTTTCTGCTTCAAAAGATATTTTAAAAAGATCAGCGATTAAATCTCCTACATCGGGAAGAGTTATGAATATTAAATATCACACTATTGGAGCAGTAATACCACCTGGAGGAGAGGTTATGAATATAGTTCCTCAAAGTGAAGAATTGATAATTGAAGCAAAAGTAAAACCTCAAGATATTGATAATATTGCCGTGGGCATGAAATCAAAAATTCAACTTACTGCTTATAAAGGAAAAAAAGTTCCAAATATAAATGGAAATGTAACAAATATTTCGCCAGACATTTTAACTAATGAGCAAACAAGAGAATCATATTTTCTTGCTCGTATTAGCATTAGTAAAAAAGACATAGAAAAACTAAAAGATAAAGTAGTTCTTTACCCAGGAATGCCAGCACAAGTATTTATTATTACTGGCTCAAGGTCTCTTGTTTCTTACTTATTTACTCCTATTTCTGACTCAGCTTATAAAGCTTTTAGAGAAGAATAGGGTTTATTTTTAAAAACTTTCCAAGATTATTTTTTTACTTATTAACTTAAAAAAATTTTTACATCATGTCAAAATCCAACAAAGCACCAGTAGCAAGCCAAACTCCAGAAAATATTTTTATAGGAACAGAATCTGAATTCAGTTTCGCCATATCTAATTCCTTATTTACAGACCCAAATGGCAACAATATTACTTATTCAGCAACATTACTTAATGGTTCGCCTTTACCGAGCTGGATTAACTTTAACGCAGATACATTAACTTTTAGTGGAACTTCATTGAGTGACAATTCTAGTTATACAATAAAACTCACGGCTACAGATAGTTTTGGATTTTCCAGTTATGTTTTTTTTGAAGTTAATTCTGTTGATAGTTTAATTTCAGCAGAACCTTTAACTTTAGTTGATGGAACAAGTGGAGATGATGTAATATTTGATAGCTCACAAGCAAATCAGATTCGTGCAGGAAGTGGAAACGATACAATATATATAAATGGTGGAGATAATCTTGGATCTTCAATTTCTGTGAGTGGTGGAGAAATCACTTCTGCTAGCGGGGGTTGGTTTGTAGGAGGTTCTGGAAATGATCTTTTTGTAATTAATAAAGAAACAAATCAATCATCAGTAGTGGGTGGACTTACTATAGATGGTAAGTATATCAGAAGTACTATTATGGATTTTGAAGTTGATAATAGTAATGAAAAAATAGATTTAACGGCATTCACTAACATCACTAGTTTCTCTCAATTAAAGTTTGAGACTCTAAATTATTTCGGAGGAGTAAGTTTCTTACTAATCTATGTAGAAGGAAACCTTAACGGTCAATACATATCGCTTGCTGGAGTAAATCAAAGTGACTTATCAAGTGATAATTTTATCTTTTTTGGTGGAAGCAATTCTGGATCTAATAAAGCTGACAAAATTTATGCGGATGATTCAAATAATGAAATTTATGGGTTTTTAGGAAATGATTTAATATATGGATATGGTGGTGATGATATTATTTTTGCTGGAGGTGGTAATGATACAATTTTTGGCGGAAGCGGAAATGACTCATTATACGGAGATGATGGTAATGATAAAATCTATGGTGGAGATGGAGAAAATTATATAAATGGTGGCGATGGTAATGACCTTATTTATGGAGGAATTAACAATGATATTATAGATGGTGATGACGGTAATGATACTATCTACGGTGATGCTGGTGACGATGAAATTAATGCTGGCTCAGGAAATAACAAAGTTTATGGCGGAAATGGTAATGATACAATAACTGCTGGTATAGGTAACGATATTATCTACGGCGAAGCTGGTGACGATGAAATTGATGCTGGTTCAGGAAATAACAAAGTTTATGGTGGAAATGGTAATGATACAATAACTGCTGGCATAGGTAACGATACTATCTACGGTGACGCTGGTGACGATGAGATTGATGCCGGTTCAGGAAATAATAAAGTTTATGGCGGAGATGGAAATGATACAATAACTGCCGGAACGGGTAACGATAAAATCTACGGCGGAAATGGTAATGATACCATTAATGGCGGAGACGGTAATGATATTATCTACGGCGAAGCTGGCGATGATGTAATTAATGCTGGCGCAGGCAATGATAAAATTTATGGTGGAACTGGTAATGACACGCTAAATGGCGGAGATGGTAACGACATAATATACGCAATATCAGGATCCAATACTTTAAATGGAGGTGCTGGAATTGATAAATTATATGGCGGTATTGGTATTGATAACTTTGCTTTTTCCTCTTTAAGTGACTCAATAATTATAGGATCTTTGACAGATAAAAAAATAAACACCAAAAGCGCAGATCTTATATTCAACTTTACTGCTGGGGTTGATAAGATAGATCTATCTGCAATAAATGATTCAATAGATGGAACAGATAATGATCTAAGTTTTGACTCACTTGATATTGTAGTAAAAAGCGGATTAACAATAGTTAAAGATCAAAATAGTAGTTTTGGATTTGCTATAAAAGGAAATATCACTTTAACAGATAGTGATTTTATTTTCTAAAATTTTTATTTGTGACGCAATTTGAGAGTTAATTTTCTTCAATTGCGTCCATTTAATAATTGGCCTCTAAAAAATATAATCCGCAAGCTGGTGCATTTGGGCCAGATTTTGTTCTGTCTTTTGCGTCTAAAATTTCTTTCATTTTTGAAACTAAAATTTTCTCTGATCCAACCCAAAATAAGGTACCAACGATATTTCTTACCATGTGATGAAGAAATGATTTGGCACTTATATCGATAAAAACTTCGTCACCATTTTTTGTTATAGTGATTTTGTGAATTGATTTTATTGGCGTTTTTCCTTGGCATTCAGCATCACGAAATGATGAAAAATCATGTTCACCAACCAAAAAATTTGCAGCTTCTTGCATTTTTTCTAAATCCAATTTTTTGACAATATGCCAAGCTCTATTTTTTCTTAAAACTAAAGGTGCAGTTCGATTAATTATAACATAACGATAATGACGCATTTTAGCATTAAATCTGGCATGAAAATTTTCATCAACAACTTCGCAATTTAGAGCAACAATATTTTCTTCACGTAAATAATTATTTAACGCCAAAACAATACGTTGAGTTTTAAGATTTTTCTTCATGTCAAAATGCACAACCTGTCCTAAGGCGTGAACTCCAGTGTCAGTGCGACCGCATGCTATAATTTTTACTTGCTCTTGAGATAATAAAAAAATTGCCTTTTCTAAAGCTTCTTCAACTGATTTTTGAACAATTCCAAATTGTTTTTGAAAACCACAATAGTTAGTTCCATCATATTCAATCGTTAATTTATAACGTTTTGTCATTTAATTCGTGCTAAATTTTGATATGGATTATTCGCACTATTATTTGTGGCAAAATAGCCGTTTTCTTCATGCGAAAAAAAATCAAAAAGTTTTGTTAAACCTTCTTTTGCAGATAAAATTAATTTTTTGATCTCTTCTTTATCGTCACTAATTTTTTTGATTTCGCTATTTGAAGATGAAGATAATTTCCAATAACCAAGAAAAGAAATTTCCTCATTTTTAAGCATTAATCCAGCAATTGTAAGTTGAGGGTTGATGCCAGAAATAACGTCATTTTTTGATGGAATTTGACCAGTTTTATAATCAATTATTTCTAAATCTTTATTTTCATTAATTATTACGCGATCAATTTTTCCACGTAATATAATGTCTTTAATTTTTATTTCTGTCGGAATTTCTACCATATTTTTTAAACCAGAAAAATTCTGATTTTTCTCTTTAAAATCGGCAAAAATATTTTCAAATTTTGGCCACCAAACTATTTCACTTTCATTTAGAAGAAAAAATTGGTTAAAAATATTTCGCGCTTCTTCATCAAAATTTGAACTATCTGGATTTTTTACAAACTCTTCTAAAACCTTATGCACAAAACTTCCAAACTCGGCATAGCTTGGTTCAAAATCGATCTTTTTTAATTCATCTAATTGCAATATTTTTTTGGCATAAATTTCATAAGGATTAGTCATCAATTTTGTGACTTCTGTTATAGAAATTTTTTTAGGACGAAATTCTAACTTTGGTTTTGGTTCTAAAACAACTTTTGGTTTTTCTATAACGTAATTTTTTTGTTCAAGAATAGAAAAAAACTCTGCTTTATTATCAATCTCAACTCCCAACTTATTACAAATAACTTTGAATTTTAGCAGCAAAGGAGACTCAATTAAAACAGCACCATTCTTAGTTTTAGAGCGAGTTAAAATAACCGATTTATTAGAAAGATAATTGCAAAAATCATAGGCACTTTGACCAGTTTTTTTTAGAGTTTTATCTATTCCCAAATCTTTTTTGATTTTTTTTCCCAACCAATTTTCTTCCTCAATTTCTGGAAAACTTCCCTGATTTAAAGATGCAACTATCGCTAAATCATAATTTAAAAGACGAGCTTCAATTGTTGATAAAATTTGAATTGGAGCAAATGCAGATGTTTTTTCAAAAAATTTAATTTGTGATAAAATTGTTTTAAAACTTTCAAAAACTTGGTTTGTTTTTATCAAAATTTGATCTTGTTTTTTGAATTTTTCAAAAACCTCAAAAATTTCAATTTGAGCTTTTTCTTTCGAAAGTAGTTCTTGCCAAGTTTGCTTACTTAAACTTTCGCAAACAGAAACTAGTAATAACGCAATCTCAGAAAGAGGTGATGTTTTATTAAGTTTGATAAGCGGAAGAAAATTTTGATAAAACTTTTTAAAAAACTCTGACAAATAATTTTGCTTTTCTAGCTTTTTTAAAATGCCATTTAAGCCAGATTCTAAGCGATCTTGTCGCAAAATACTAACTTCAAAATCCGCAATAATTTCAGCATTCTTTGAATTAAAAAAAAGAGGATGTTTTAAAATGGTTAATAAAATGTGAGAGTTAAAATTAGTTTCTATTAACTCTAAAATAAGTAGTAAAAACTGAATTAAATTTGAGTTAGAAATATTGCGGCTGCGAGAGTCGTTAAAAAAAGCAGAATCGTGCTGCAACTCTAATTTTACTAAATCTGCTAACTTTTCATTATTGGTAATTAAAGCTGCGGTTTTACCATTATTGGCTGCTTCAATCAAAGCTAATCTTATTAATTTTGCCTCTTCAATTTCATTGCGCGCTTCAATTAAACCAAAATTTTGTTTTAAATCTTTTACTGCAAATTCAGTATCTACATATTTTTCAATTTTCTGCCATTTATTAACGTGGTCAGTTGGAAGAGTAAGCAGAGATAAAATATCTTGGCGCGTTTTTGGGCTTAAAATAAATTGATCTTCTTTAATTTGTTTAATTTCATTCTTCGAGATTTCCAACGCTTTAATTAAGCGATTTAGAAAAAATTGCGGATGATTTTCTTCTTCAAAATTTTCTTCATTAGATGCATGCAAAACAACATGATGTTTTTTGGCTGCGGCTTTTATTAATTTTAAGCTAAAAGAAATACTTCCAGTGGATCCAGCAATTACAATTGGTGATTTACTTTCATAGTTTTCAAGAAGATGAGTAAATTTTTTAATCACAAAATTATTACTCATGCTATCGCAAAAAACTCTTTCTTTTAACAGAGAGTTTTTGATTTCAACTTGGAACTTTTGAAGAAAATCAAGAGTAACAATTCGATGTTGCGATAAATTAGAATCATCAATTTCAAATAATTTATTTGTATCAACTTCTTCTCTTTCTATTTCGTCAAATAAATTTTTTAGATTTATAGCAATTTTAAAAGCTTGCCCAAATTCAATATTGCTACCAAAAACTGGATATTGCTGAATTTTTGAAGATAAAAAAAACAGATATTCAATGTCTGTTAAAGACTTAGACTGTAAAATTTCATCAATTATTAATTTGGCTTCAGAGTTAGGTAGAAAATCAAAAAAATCTTCGTAGGAAATATCAGAAATAGCTTTAAGATTTGGTATTAGTAATTGCTTGTTTCTTGATAAAACTTCATGAAATTCGCGGCAAGAACGACGATTTGGCAAAAAGAATTTTACTTCATTTAATTTATCACCAAATTCTTTCTCAGCCCAAAAAAGCAGAGATTCAAAAAAATGATAATTTGCTGGAATGTTGAAAACATTGGGTTTATCTGTCATTTCAAAGCTGCGATTAATAAATTTAACTTATTTCAATTTTTAAAAGAGTATTTTTGCGATGAAAGTAATAGTTTTAGGCTCGGGAGTTGTTGGCGTTTCTACAGCTTATTTTTTAGCTCGCGCTGGTCATCAAGTATTGGTTTTAGATAAAAATCAATATTCTGCTCTTGGTTGTTCTGAAGCAAATGGTGGACAATTGAGCTATTCCCACGTTGAAACTTGGGCGGCAAAATCATCACTTATTTCAATTTTAAAAGCAGCAATTCTTCCTCATTCGTTTCTATCGCTTTCAAAATTTGCAAATAAAAAATTTCTTAAATGGTTTTATGAATTTTACCAAAATTCTAAAACTGAAAAATCTCATGAAAATAGCAGAAGATTATTTCGTCTAACTTCTTACAGCAAAGATGTTTTGGCGGAGATTTTATCTGTTGAAAAAGACTTAAAATTTGATTATAAAAATGAAGGCACTTTGCATTTTTATCGCAATCAAAAAAGATTTGAAAATGCTATTAAAGATGCTGAATTTGTAAGTGCTCTTGGTGTTAAAACCAATATTCTAACAGCTGAAGAATGTGTTAGAAAAGAACCAACTTTGATTAAATTATTTGATGAAAAAAAGCTTGCTGGTGGAATATTTTATGAAATGGACGCAAGCGGTAATAGTCTTTTATTTACTCGCTCTTTAGAAAAAATATGCCAAGAAAAATATGGTGTTACTTTTGAATATGGCGTGGAAATCAAAAATATTCTTACCAACTACAAAAAAATTACTGGAATCAATACTAATAAAGGTGTTTACGTAGCAAATAAATATGTTTATGCCCTTGGTGCAACAGGAGATAATCTTTTACAAGGAATAAAAATTGAGAGCAAAATTTATCCAATCAAAGGATACAGCCTTTCAATCGCGGCAAATGAAGAATTCATTGCGCCAAACATGGCAGTAACTGACACAGAAAATAAAGTTGTTTATAGTAGATTAGGCAAAACTTTTAGAGCCGCTGGAACAGTTGAAATATGTGGTTTAAAAACAAAAAAAAATAAGAAAAATTTATCATTTCTAAAAGCAACGGTTTGCAAAAGTTTTTCAGACTTTGGAAATATTAACGAAATGAATGATTGGTCAGGATTTCGACCTTTTCGTCCCAACTCTTTACCACTTATTTGCGAAGTAAAAAAATATGGAAATTTAGTTTTAAATACTGGCCACGGATCGTTAGGCTGGACACTTTCTGCCGCCTCAGCCAAAATTGCTTCAGAGATAGTTTCTGACTATAAAGATGAAAGATTTGGGTTTTTAGAAGAAGAGCTAGAAAACAATTAATTTTTTAATAGCCAAATTTTTTAACATCGCGCGCCAAGTGCAATGAACCACAAATTATTACACGACAATCTTCGTTTTTATTGAACTTCTCAATTTGAAAGATCGCTTCCAATAAATTATCCGCTGATGCAATTTCAATCTCCGATAGTTTTCCAATATTAACTATTGTTTCTGCTTTTTCTGGATAAGGCTCGCCATCAACTCTAACCGCAATAATTTGGGCAATATCTTTAAATTTTTCCAAGAATTCTGCTTTGCATTTTCCGTTACTAAATCCGCAAATTATAAAATTCTTTTTTGGTTTTGATTCAATAATAAATTGCCTCAAAGCAAAGGCTCCAGCAACATTATGAGCACCATCAATAAAAATTTCGCTAGCAGGATTTGTTAAAATTTTTCTTAAATTATTTGTAACTTTTTCTAAACGGCTTGGCCAAAAAACATTACTAATTGCCTTTCTAATTGCATTTTCATCAATTTTAAATTTATCAGAAACTGATAAAGCTGCTGTGATTGCTGTTGCAAAATTGATATATTGATGATCTCCAAGAAGAGCTGGTTTTGGTAGATTTGATAAAATCTTATTACCAAATCTTAAATCAAATTCTTCTTTTTCTTCATCAAGCAAAATTTCAAAATCTTCATCATAAAAATACCTCAAAATTTTCTGATCATCTGCTAAAATTTTAATTATATTTTTAGCTTCTTTTGGTTGAGAAGAAACAATAAGAGGCGTGTTTGGACGCATAATCATCGCTTTTTCCAAAGCAATTCTCTCAATTGAATTGCCTAGATATTCCGTATGATCAAAAGAAATTGGCATAATTAAAGTTGCTAACTTTTGTTCTAAAATATTTGTAGCATCAATTCTTCCGCCCATTCCACATTCAATAATAGCAATATCTGCGGCAACTTTAGAAAAGGCTAAAAATGCACCAATTGTAAAACTTTCCATAAAAGTTAGAGGAATTTCTTCTGAGGCAATTCTAACTTCTTCCATTATTTCAAATAAAAAACCGTCAGAAATTTTTTCTCCCGCTAAAATAATTCTTTCATTACAATCGTGTAAATGCGGAGAAGTATAGACATGGGTTTTATATCCACATTCTTTAAATATTTGCGCCAATAGCGCGGTGGCTGAACCTTTGCCATTTGTTCCAGCAACGTGAATTATAGGCGGAAGTTTTTTGTGAGGATTATCTAATTTTTCTAAAACCAATGACATTCTTTCAAAAACAGTTTCGTAATTAATTTGTCTTTTTCCAAGAGTTGCTGGGATTGGCCAATGAGGTAGATAAACCATTTTAATTAAGAATTGTGATTTTAATCTAGTTTCGCTTCTACAAGCTCAACCAAATTTAATTTTTAAAACCTTGCATTTATTTCTTCTAATTTTGTTTTTGTTTTTATTTCAAAACAAAGCTAATTCTCAGACAATTTCAGATAAAAAATTTACTAAAACTAACTCACCAATTTTTGTTGCCGATGGTTTTGTTAATTTTTCCGCCGCCACTTCAAATCAAAGCACAAATTTTAAAGAAGAATCTATTGTTGGTAATGATTCTCAGCTTTTTCTAAGAAGCGGTATAATGACTGACAAAAAATTGAAATATGGCATTATAACTAAATTTGAATTTAACGTTAACTCAAATGGCGCAAGAGAAAATCCTAATTTAGATCAAATGTTTTTATTTGCTGAAGGCGAGGGTGGAAAAATAGAAATAGGAAATAACCAAGCAGCAAATCAACAAATGAAATTTGGACCAGCAAAATTTGCCAGAGGTGCTGGAGGAATTAACGGAAAATATCTTGAATCTTTAAACTTACCATTGAATGGCTCTTTTATATTATTAGCTCAATCACCAATCGGACATGGCGGTTATGCTGTAAATACAAATAATCATTTTAGAAAAAACAATTTTCGAGCTTTAAAAGATAATAGTTTTGATGGCGTTGAAGACGCTACAAAACTTAGCTATTTTACACCAGAATTTGAAGGTTTAAAACTTGGAGCTAGCTATACACCAAACTCTGAAAATAGCGGGATAACAACAACAAAATATTATCATAACTCTGTTGTAACTATTAGAGATATTATTTCTGTTGCCGCTAATTATTCTGAAGATTTCGATAATCTTAGTATAAAAATTTCAACAACAGCTGAAAAAGGCAAAGTTAAAAAAAATAACAATTCTTCAAAAGATTTATTTGCTTACGACACTTCAACCACATTAAATTATTTTGGTTTTGATATTGGTGCTTCATTTGGTTCATGGGAAAATTCTTTACAAAAAACAAACGAAATCTCACTAAACAATTCTTCTAGGGCAAACTATTATAGTTTTGGTCTTGGTTATTCTTTTGGACCAATCGCAGCAAGTGTTACCAGCTTTAAAAGCCAATTCCAAAAAAATGATTATCAAGCTCTTTCACTAGGTCTTGACTATAAGCTTAGTCGAGATTTGATGCCCTATTTCGAAGTAACAAAATTTAGCTTTAAACCAGTTTCTAACTCAAATAGTTCAGACCCAAGAAACAATCAGGGTTATGTTTTTTTAACAGGAATTTTACTTTCATTTTAAATGAGTATAGCAGCTTTAGACTCATATCTATTGCCATTAAAACAAATTCTCGAACGAGATGGCG
This sequence comes from uncultured Rhizobium sp., assembly GCA_964461905.1. Classification (GTDB taxonomy): domain Bacteria; phylum Pseudomonadota; class Alphaproteobacteria; order Rickettsiales; family UBA1997; genus UBA2645. The sequence continues at coordinate 20,051 of CAYWVI010000022.1, forward strand.
TGAATGAAGTTTCAATAAACAGACCTTTCGAGGTTTGGATTGAATTCAAAGGCGACATGATTCGCGAAGAATTGCCATCTTTTGACATGGAACATCTAAAATCTTTGGGAAGATTAGTTGCGCAAGCAACCGAGCAAAGATTAAGCGAGGAAGAACCCTTGCTTTCTGCCACTCTTCCTAGTGGTTATCGTATTCAAATTGTTTTTCCTCCAGCTTGCGAACAAGGTTCGGTTGTTATTTCTATTCGTAAACCTTCAAGTCTTAAATGGACTTTAGAAGATTACGATAAAATGGGAATGTTTGACTCAACTTCAGTTGGCGAAATTGAAGATAAAAACGATTTAATTTTAGGAAAATTACTACAACTAAATCGTATTAAAGATTTTTTAACGCGCGCAGTTATCTACAAAAAAAATATTATCATTTCAGGCGGTACTTCAACTGGTAAAACAACTTTCACTAACGCTGTAATTCGTGCTATTCCTCATGAAGAAAGATTAATTACAGTGGAAGATGCTCGAGAAATTGATTTATCTTCACATCAAAACAGAGTTCACCTAATCGCTTCAAAAGGTGGTCAAGGGCGTTCAAAAGTAACTACTCAAGATTTAATCGAAGCCTGTTTACGTCTTCGTCCAGAAAGAATTATTGTGGGTGAGTTACGCGGCTCAGAGGCTTTTAGTTTTTTGCGCGCAATTAATACTGGTCACCCCGGATCAATCTCAACTTTGCACGCCGATACTCCAAAAATGGCGATTGAACAGCTTAAAATGATGGTAATGCAAGCTGGTCTTGGCATGACTCCTTCAGAAATTACTTCTTACATCAAAAATGTAGTTGATATTGTTGTTCAGCTAAAACGTGGTGCAAAAGGACGTCGCTATATTTCTGAAATTTATTTCAAGGCAATTCATAACAAACAAGAAAACGGAAAATAATAATTATGTCTCGTGATCGCTTTTTTAATAAGAAATTTGAATTTTTAACTATTCAACAAATCATGGAAATTACAGGAGCAACTTTGGCTTCAAACCATGATAAAAATACAAAAATTTACGATGTTGCAACTCTAAATACTGCGCAAGAAAACCAAATTTCTTTTGTAAATTCAGCTCAATATCTTGACAAACTTTCCGCTTCTAAAGCAGGGTTTTGCTTGCTTGAAGAAAAATATATAAGTCGCGCACCACAATCGATGGTTTTATTAGTTCATAAAAATCCTTATTTCGCTTATTCAAAAGTGGCGGCATCTTTTTATGAAGAAAAACTTCCCGATTTTGTTGCTAAAAATCTTATTCATCCAACTGCAGAAATTGGCGAAGGAAGTATAATTGCACCAAATGCCTATATTGGTAAAAATGTTAAAATTGGAAAAAATTGTGTAGTTAGCTCAAATGCTTCTGTTATGGATGGTTGCATAATTGGTGATAATACAATCATTAACTCTCAAGCAGTAGTTTCTTTTGCAATAATTGGAAAAAATTGCATCATTTATAATGGCGCAAAAATTGGACAAGATGGTTTTGGATTTGCTCATGATTCTGGTGTTAATCATAAAATTATTCAGATTGGCTTAGTTCAATTAGGGGATTTTGTTGAAATTGGTGCTAATTCTTGTGTTGATCGAGGTGCAATTGAAAACACAATTATTGGTGATGGCACAAAAATTGATAACCTAGTACAAATTGGCCACAATGTTGTTATTGGAAAAGGCACTGTAATTGCAGGATGCACTGCAATTGCTGGAAGCACAACAATTGGAAATTTTGTTCAAATTGGTGGAAATTCTAGCTTTGCTGGACATATAAAAATTAACGATGGAGCAAAAGTTGCGGGAATGAGTGGTGTGATGCGCGATGTTGAACCAATGCAAGCAGTTGGTGGAATACCAGCTTTACCAATTAAAAAATGGCATAAAATCAATTCTTCTTTGATTCGAATGGTTGAAGAAAAAAAGGGCAAATTAGATTCTAAATCCTAATAAAAATTCGCTTAACTCCATTGGTTTTTTTCCTTGGCGTTGTAATATTAAAGGCCTGATGATTCCTCTTCCACATTGAATAGACATCTTATCATCCAGAATTTTTCCAGCTTCATTTTTATTAGAATCTCTATCTAAAATTTCGGCAGAAAATATTTTTATTTTTTCTTCGTTGTGCAAAAAATAAGCTCCAAGAAAGCCATTTAAACCACGAATTTTTCTTTCAATTTCTTCAGCAGATTTTTGCCAATCGATTTCGCACTCACTTTTTTCTATCTTTTTGGCATAAGTTGTTTGCGAATCATCTTGTTTAATAAATTCAACATTACCAACGGCTAATTTTTTTAAAGTTTTTAACATAATTTCAGCCCCCATATCAGAAAGCTTCTTGGATAAAGTTGCAGAATTTTCTGAACCATCCAAATCAAATGATTCTTGATAAATCATATCTCCACTATCCAAACCCTTATCCATTTTAATAATTGTGATTCCTGTTTTTTTGTCTCCTTCAATAATTGGACGTTGAATTGGAGCTGCGCCACGCCATTTTGGCAAAAGAGAAGGGTGAATATTAAAACATCCAAATTTTGGAGCGTCTAAAATTTCTTGTGGCAAAAGCAAGCCATAAGCCACAACAACAGCAACATCTGCACCAAGATTAAAAAATTCTTTTTGCACTGAAGAATCTCGTAACGTTTTTGGAGTAAAAATCTTTAAATTATGTTTAAGAGCCAAATCATGAATTGGAGAATTTTGTAATTTTTGTCCACGACCTGAAATTTGTGGTTCTTTTGTATAAACACCAACAACTTCAAACTGCGAATCAAAAACTAATTTCTCAAGAGTTGAGCAAGAAAATATAGGCGTGCCCATAAAAATAACCTTCATGAAATAAAGAATTTTTAAATTAAGAATAAGGCTTTAAAAAGCTGAATACAAACAACAATCATTAACTTAACTTCTTAACTCAAGTGAAAAACAGAAAACTATTTTTTCTTGGTGTCTTAATTGCTTTCTGCGTTGCTTTTTTTGACTTATTAACAAAAAGAGTAGTGTTTTCAATCCTTGAAAATATTGCGCTAGAACAAAAAACTCACAACCCTGAAATTATAATTTCTAACTTCTTCAGCCTAGTTTATGTACTAAACACGGGAGTTAGTTTTGGCATGTTTAATCAAATAGAAAATAGTCAGGTTATTTTGTCGCTTCTACAGGGATCAATCGCATTATTTTTGTTTTATTGGCTTTATAAAAATAAAAAACCTCACCTTGTTTACGCCCTTGGTTTTATTATTGGTGGCGCAATGGGAAACGTTATTGATAGAATCAAAAATGGCGCAGTTGCAGATTTTTTAGATTTTCATATTGCATCCTATCATTGGCCTGCCTTTAATTTAGCAGACTCTTTTGTTTTTATTGGAGTTATGATACTGATTTTTGATGATCTAATTTTTAGCAAAAAATGAGAAAATTTTTCTTTTTAGCAGCGATGCTATTTGTTTTTTCTTGCTCTTCAAACAAGCTAGAAGATCCACTTATTTTGCCACCTAATTTTGCTGAAATGCCCGATCTTAACAATCCAGAATCTCCAGAAAAACCAACAACTAAACAACAGGAAGAAAATGTTGCGAAGTTGAAAGAATTACTTCTTAAAAGCGAAGAATAATCAAAAAAACTTAAATATAAAAAAACATGTTAAATCAACTTTTAGTCAGCGATGCTTTTGCTCAAAGTGCAGAAGCTGCAACAACCCAAACCTCATTTGCTAGCTTTATTCCTCTTATTTTAATTTTTGCTGTCTTTTATTTTTTAATTGTTCGTCCACAAAGCAAAAAAATGAAAGAACATCAAGCATTAATCAATAATCTAAAAATTGGGAATAAAGTAATTACAAATGGCGGAATCGTTGGAGTTGTAACTCAAGTTTTTTCTCAAGAAAACCAAGTTGAAATTGAAATCGCCGAAAATGTTCGAGTTAAATTTCAAAAAAATTATGTTACCGATCTTTTAGAAAAACCAGAAAACAAAGATTTAACCAAAACAAAAAAACATAAATAATTAATCACTTCTACTCATGCTACACTTCTCTAAAATCAAAATATTTTTTATTTCGATCATTTGCTTATTGGCAATTCTGTTTGCGATGCCGTCTTTTTTAGCACAAAATCCAAATTCTGAACTTGCCAAAAAGCTAGAGAAGTTTTTGCCAAAAAATAAAGTTAATCTTGGTTTAGATTTGCGCGGTGGATCGCAATTATTATTAGAGGTAGATTTTGATTATTATATCAACGAACAAATTTCTAATTTAAAAGATGAGATCAAAAATTCATTTCGCGACGAATCAATTCGTACAATTCCTGTTTTAAGTGATAATAAAATTATCTTCTCACTAGATGATGAAGAAAGCCAAGAAACAGCAAAAAAAATTATCAAAAAAATTAGTCCACAAATTGAAGTGAGTGAAAACTCTGGTTATTTTGAAGTTTATTTT
>CAYWVI010000023.1:0-23999 GCA_964461905.1 uncultured Rhizobium sp.
GAAGACAGCTCGTGCCAGGGCGAGCGGCACAGCCTTCGCCCGTTATTCACTTAAAATGCTTCCGCATTTTATTTTGCTAAAGCAAAAACATTCATAACCCAAGTTGAGCTACAGATGCAAACACACTTCGCCGCTTTTCTCGCTCCGCTTCGAAGACAGCTCGTGCCAGGGCGAGCGGCACAGCCTTCGCCCGTTATTCACTTAAACTTTAATCTTCAAAAACTTGTTCAACCGATTCAACTTCTGGTATGTAGTGTTTTAGCATATTTTCAATCCCATTTTTTAAAGTAATTGTTGAACTTGGACAACCAGAACAAGAACCTTTTAGCTGCAATTTCACAACACCATTTTCAAAAGAATCAAAAATTATGTCACCTCCATCCATAGCAACAGCAGGACGAACTTTTATTTCGATCAATTCTTTAATTTGTTTAACAATTTCACTATCTTGCAAAGAATCTTCTGTTTGAGAATTATTTTGCTCAAACATTATTGGTTTTCCCGAAACATAAAAATCCATTATAACAGCTAAAATTTCTGCCTTTAATTGCTGCCATTGAGAATTTTCTGATTTTGTTACAGTAATAAAATCACGTCCAAAAAAAATCGCCTCAACCCCCGCTACTGCAAATAATTGCAAAGCCAGAGGAGATTTTAATGCAGCTTGTTTTTGGTTTTTAAATTCTGCGGTTTGCGATTCTAAAACAACTTTACCATCTGGAATAAATTTTAACGTTGCAGGATTTGGAGTAGTTTCTGTTTGAATAAACATAAAAATTAAGTTTTAGATTATTTTATCCACCAACTATCAACAGCTAGAGAATATTTGGGTAACTCATTTGGCATTGCAAAAATATTACGATATAACACGCGATAAGTATTGTTATGCCATTGAGGTATTAAGTAGTAATTTTCAAGCATTCTTTGGTCAAGTTTTTGGCAGAGAAATTTTAATTCGTCTTTATCATTTGTGCGAGATATTTTTTCAACGACGCTATCAACAAACTTATCATCTAATCCAGATAAGTTTCTGCCACCTTTTATTGTTTTTTGAGAAGAGTGAAAATAAGCAAAAAGTTCATCTCCAGGAATTAAAGCCTGACCAAAAACCCCAACAATCATATCGTAATCAAAATTATTAACTCTGGTTTGATATTGATTTTCTTCAACAAAATGAACTTTGGCACTAATTCCAAGTTTCTTCAAATTTCTCACAAAAGGCAAAGCGATCATTTCAAAAGCTTTTGAATCAATTAAAATTTCAACCTCAACTAATTTTCCATTTTTAGGATCAACTAACTTATTATTTACTATTTTATAACCCGCTTCATGCAAAATATTTTGTGCTTTAATGAGGTTTTTGCGATTAAAACCATCGCCATCAGATTTTGGTAAATTAAAATTTTTATATCCAAAATATGAGTTAGCAAAATAGCTTTCTGTGCGTTTATATGCGCCATAAAAAATATGATCGTTTAGCCACTCAAAATCAAAAACATAGGTGATTGCTTTGCGTAAATTTAAATCTTGAAATTTTTCTTTACGTAAGTTGAAAACAAAAGCCTGCATTGGAGCTGGCAATTGATGAGCGATTTCTTTTTTGATAATCTCGCCATTTAAAACCGCGTCAATATTGTAAGCATTTGCCCAATTTCGCGCCACATTTTCTTGCCGCAAATCATATTTTTGTGACTTAAATGCCTCAACCAAAACATTGTTATCGCGATAATAATCAAAGGTAATTTTATCAAAATTATAACGGCCACGATTTACTGGCAAATCTTTTGCCCAATAATCTTTAACACGCTCATAAACAATAAAACGATTAACCTGAACTTCTTTTATTTTATACGCTCCAGAACCAAGAGGAAAATCTAAAGTGGTTTTAGAAAAATCAATTTTTTCATAATAATGTTTTGGCAATACTGGAAGGCTTGCAACCATAATTGGCAGATTACGATTACGATTGTTTTTAAAGAAAAACTTAACTCTATTTTGGCTAATTTTTTTAACTTCTGCCACATCACGAAAAGCTATTTTATAAGACGGATGTCCTTCAGAAATTAGCTTATTAAAAGTAAATACAACATCATCAGCACTAACATTTTTTCCATCATGAAATTTAGCGTTTTTTCTTAAAATAAATTCAATCGACATTTTATCTTTTGATAATTTTACAGATTCAGCAATAAGACCATATCTTGCCGAAATTTCATCATCACTTCCTTCGGTCAAACTGTCATATAAATAAGAAAGACCAGCAGCAGAAATGCCTTTTAAAATAAATTGATTTAAGTTGTTAAAACCACCTTCAACACCAAATTTAATCTCTCCACCTTTTTTGGCGTTTGGATTTACATAATCAAAATGTGTAAAATTTTTTTCATATTTTAAATCACCAAAAGTTGAAATACCGTGACGAAATCCTTCATCAGCAAAAACTTCGCTTGTCAGAAAAAAAATAAATAAAAGAAATCGCAAAAAAATTTTCATTATTCTTTAATTGTTAAAAGCCATCAAGTTTTTAGTTATTTTAATGCAAATTATCCGTAATCTTAACATTTCTAATTTCACACTTCCAAATCTTGCCCTAACAATTGGTAACTTTGATGGAGTGCATTTGGGTCACCAAAAAATAATTTCTGAAGTAAAAAAAATTGCCAAAGAAAATGGTTTATCTTCAGCAATTTTAACTTTTGAACCTCATCCTATTTCTTTTTTTAAACCTGAAAAATCTGTTAACTTTCGCATCACAAGCCTAGCACAAAAATTACAACTTTTTCAAGAAAGCGAAGTTGAATATTTAATAGTTTTACCTTTTGACAAAAAATTATCAGAAATTTCAGCTTATGATTTTACTCATGAAATACTCGTAAAATCATTGAACATGAAGCACTTAGTAATCGGCTATGATTTCACCTTTGGAAAAGATCGCCAAGGTAATTTTGATTTTCTTGAACAACAATCAAAATCTCTTGGTTTTAAATTAAATAAAATTTCAGCAATTGGTAACCAAGAACAAAACTACTCTTCCACTTTAATTCGAAATCTTATCTCTGAAGGAAATGTTTCTAAAGCAAATAAAATTCTTGGAAGAAATTTTATAGTTTCTGGAACCGTTAAAGAAGGAAAAAAACTAGCCTCAAATTTAGGATTTCCAACTGCTAACTTATCAATTAAAAATCATCTAATTAAGCCAAAATTTGGTGTTTATAAAAGCTCAACTTTTATTCCCCACTTAAATCAAAAATTTTCTTCAATTACAAACTTTGGAGTCAAACCAACAATAAATGGCAACTCTTCTCCATTATTTGAAACTCATATTCTAAATTTTTCAGATAAGATTTATGGTAAAAAAATTATTGTTGAATTAATTGATTTTCTTCGTGAAGAAAAAAAGTTTCCTTCACTTACTGATCTCAAGCAGCAGATTGCCAACGACATAAAAAACTTGTAATTTAAAGGTTAAATTAATTTACTGCGCCGCTTCTTTATTCAACTTTCCTTCATGTAATGAAAAAATTTAACTCAGTTACATCAGTTGCAGCACCACTGCCTTTGATCAATATTGATACTGATATGATCATTCCAAAACAATTTCTTAAAACTATTAAAAGAACTGGTCTTGGAAAAAATCTTTTTCACGAAATGCGTTATGATTTAAACGAAAAAGAAATTGCTGATTTTGTTTTGAACAAAGCAGCTTATCGCAATGCTCAAATTCTTGTTGCTCGTGACAATTTTGGTTGTGGATCTAGCCGTGAACATGCTCCTTGGGCTTTGGCTGATTTTGGAATTAGCTGTGTAATTGCTCCATCTTTTGCAGATATTTTCTTTAACAACTGTTTTAAGAATGGAATTTTACCAGTTATTTTACCAACTGATTTAGTTGATGAGTTACTAGAATTTTCTTCTGACGAAACTAATAGCGTTACTATTGATCTTTTGAAACAGGAAGTTCGAGCTGGAAATAAAATTTATAAATTTGAAGTTGATCAATTCAGAAAGCACTGCTTAATTGAAGGTCTTGACGATATAGGTTTAACTTTACAAAAAAACGATCAAATCATCGAATTTGAATCTCGTAACAAACAAGTTACCCCTTGGCTTTACGAAAATCCTACTAATAACAACTAAACTAATCATATGACAATCTTAGCTGGAAAAAAAGGTTTAATCATGGGCGTTGCAAATAATCGCTCAATTGCTTGGGGAATTGCTGAAGAAGCAAAAAAATATGGTGCAGAACTTGCTTTTACCTACCAAGGTGAAGCTTTGCAAAAACGTGTTGAGCCTCTAGCACAATCTGTTGGTTCTGATATTGTTTTACCTTGCGACGTAAATGATCCAGCTTCTGTTAAAGCTGTGTTTGCTGAATTAGAAAAAAGATGGGGCAAACTTGATTTCTTAGTTCACGCTATTGCTTACTCTGACAAAGAAGAACTTCGTGGTAAATATTTAGATACTTCTGCATCTAACTTTGTAAATACAATGAACATTTCAGCTTTTTCTTTAGTTGCAGTTTCTAAAGAAGCCGAACCTTTAATGAAAAAAGCTGGTGGCGGAAGCATCATTACCCTTAGTTACTACGGCGCTGAAAAAGTTATGCCTCACTACAACGTAATGGGTGTTGCAAAAGCTGCTCTTGAAGCTTCAGTTCGCTACTTAGCAATGGATATGGGCAAAGATAATATCCGTGTTAACTCAATTTCTGCAGGTCCTGTAAAAACTCTTGCTGCAAGCGGAATTGGCGATTTCAGATTAATTTTCAAATGGAATGAATATAACGCTCCACTTCGTCGTAACATCGATTTAAAAGATGTTGGTGGTGCTGGTGTTTTCTTACTTTCTGAACTTGGAAGTGGTGTTACTGGTGAAAATCTTCACGTTGACGCTGGATATCACATTGTTGGTATGAAAGCTCCTGACGCTCCAGATATTTCAATTGTTAAAGATTCTGAATAATTCAGATGGGAAGAGGAATTAACCCTCTTCCCATTTTTTATTGTATTTTTTAGATGTTCATCAATCACGAACCATTTCTTATCATAATTTCTTCACCATCTGGAGCTGGAAAATCTACGCTTTGCAAGATGATTGTTCAAAATGATCCGCTAATAAAATTATCTATTTCCGTTACAACTCGTAAACAACGCCCTCAAGAAATTCACGGTCAACATTATTATTTTGTAGAAAATTCTGCATTTCTAGAAATGCAAAAAAATGATGAGCTTTTAGAGCAAGCAGTTGTGTTTGGAAATAACTACGGCACACCAAAAAATCTTGTAAAGAGCGAGTTAAAGAACGGCAATTGCATTTTATTTGATATTGATTGGCAAGGAGCTCGTCAAATAAAAGAAAACTTTGATTCTAATTCTGTAATCTCGATTTTTATACTTCCTCCTTCAATGCAAGAGCTTGAAAGAAGATTGCGTGCCAGAGCGCAAGATCCAGAAGATGTAGTTAAAGATAGAATGGAAAAAGCTCGTGATGAAATAAGCCATTTTTTGGAATATGATTTTGTTTTGGTTAATGATGATTTGCAAAATACCTACCAAAAAATTCGTTCAATTATTGAGACTAAACGTGTTACTCGTTACAAAAAATCCGACATTGAAAATTTTGTTAAACAATTTGCCTAATGCACGAATTTATTCACTCAATCATTGAATTTCTTGTCGAAATAATTCATCAAATTGGATATTTTGGAATATTCTTAGGAATGTTTTTGGAAAGCACACTTGTTCCAATTCCAAGCGAGTTGATAATGATTCCAGCTGGTATGGCGGCTTCAAAATCTTTAATGAATATTTATGCCGTAACACTTGTTGGAATTTTAGGAAATATCGCTGGAGCGGTTTTTTCTTACTATCTTGCACTATCAATTGGACGAAAAATTATTCTTAAAATAGGCAAATATTTTTTTGTAAAAGAGACTACAATTATAAAAATTGAAAATTTCTTTAAAAAACATGGACCAATATCTGTTTTTATCGGAAGGCTTTTACCCGGTTTTAGACATTTTATTTCACTTCCAGCAGGTATTGCTAAAATGGATTTAAAGAAATTTTATTTTTACACCAGCACTGGTTCAGCGATTTGGACATCAATTCTTGCCACCCTAGGTTTTTTTATTGGCGAAAATCAAGAACTACTCACTAAAAATCTTCATAACATTATTCTGATTTGCGTTATCTTTTCTACAATGATCGTGCTTCTTTATTTTATTAAAAAACAAAAGCTTAATTAAATTATGAAAAAAATTGTCATCGCATTTTTACTAACAACTTTTTTCTCTAATCAATCCTACGCCGGTTTAGGATTTTTTTCTGGAATTGATGCAATTCACACAAAATCTAATCACCAATCTATTAATTTTAATGGATCTTCTGGCCCTAAGAATGGCGACATTAAAGATGCTGACGAAATTAATTATGGTTTAAATGTTGGTGTTCGATTTGATCTTTTAAATTTATATGCTTCAGGAGAAATGTTTTTTGATCAGATAAATACAAGATCTTCTAATTTTGAGTCAAATAGCGCGTCTTCAAACTTTGATACTATAAAAATTGATAATCGTTATGGAGCAAAAGCCAATATTGGTTTTGCAATTTTACCAAAAGTTACCCCATTTATAACTTATGGTTTGGCTGGAGTGAACTATGAAAATAATCTTCGTTCAAGTAATAAATCAGTTTCTAATTCTGAATTAACTCCGCTTTATGGAGTTGGAATTTTAATTGATCTTCCATTTGGTTTTTCAGCAAAAGCAGCTTACGACTATCAAAGTTTTAACATGAGATATGCAGAAAGTTCAGAAGGAAAAATAAAAACCAGTATTGGCGTTGCAAGACTTGGCATAATTTATAATTTCTAATCTCTTTTATCTCCGTTGGTTGATTTGTTATTTTAAATTCAACCAGCGGATTGTTTTTATCTTACTCCCAAAATATGACAAATCGCTGTAGTTAACTCTGAGCGATTAAGAGTATAAAAGTGAAAATCATTTACCCCAGCATCATGCAAAATACGGCACATTTCAACCGAAACAACACCAGCAATTAATTGACGAGTATCTTGCTTTTCATCTAAACCTTCAAAAACCTCATCCATCCATTTTGGAATTTTTGCACCACACATCTTCGCGAAATGTTTAGTTTGTTTAACATTACTGACTGGTAAAATTCCCGGAACAATTGGAACTTTAATCCCAGCATTTCTGCATCTTTCAACAAAAGATAAATACACATCAGTATCAAAAAAGAACTGCGTTATAATTCGCGTTGCACCAGCATCAACTTTGCGCTTTAGATTATCGATATCATACTGAAACGATTTTGCTTCTGGGTGCTTTTCTGGATATCCAGCAACCGAGATTTCAAAATCAGCGATTTTTTTAATTCCCTCTACTAATTCATTAGCATATTGATAACCATCTGGATGAAGCTGGTAATTTGGGCTTGAAGCTGGCATATCACCCCGCAAAGCCACAATATGACGCACGCCCATTTTCCAATAGTTTCGAAGAATTTCATCCACTTCACTTTTTGATGCGCCAACACAAGTAAGATGCGATGCTGGTCTTAGATGAGTTTCATCAATAATACGCTTTACTGTATGGTGAGTTCTTTCACGTGTTGAACCTCCAGCACCATAAGTTACTGAAACAAAATTTGGCTTTAAACCCTTCAGATTTGAAATTGCATCCCACAATTTTACTTCCATCTCATCAGTTTTTGGCGGAAAAAATTCAAAGGAAACGTTGATCTTGCGATTGCTTGAAACAACTTCTTCAAGTTTATTTGCGTAATCTTTCATTATTTTATAAATCTGCTCCCCGGTTTTATTGCAGGAATTGAAGTTAACTCCTCTGGTATGTTATTTTCATCAAAAGTTTTAACATTTACTTTAAGCAATGAAATAACAGGAACTCCCATCTTATTTTCCAAATTATCATCTCCAGAACGATCAACTAAAGAACACTCGGCAACTATTTTTGCGCCAAATTTTTTGATTAACTCGTAAGTTTCTAAAGAAGATTTTCCAGTAGTAATAACATCTTCAACTACCAAAACTCGCAATTGTGAATTTAGTTCAAAACCACGTCTTAATTCAAAAACGCCATTAACTCTTTCACAAAAAATTGAAGGCAAATTTAATTGACGCGCCATTTCATAGCCAACCACCACACCTCCCATCGCAGGTGCAACTACAATATCAGCAAAGTTTTTTCCTAATCTTTCTTCAATTTTCTTTGCTAATGCGCTGCAAAGTTTATCAGCTCTTTTTGGCTCCATTAAAACTCTGGCACATTGCATGTAAGTGTCAGAATGCAGACCTGATGAAAGAATAAAATGACCTTTTAAAATTGCTTTAGCCTCTGTAAATTCTTGTAAAATTTCTTGCTCTTTTATACTCATGGGATTGAATCAATAAAAATTATTTGCCTTTAAACTCAGCAAAATCAAGCCTAAACAAAAATTATGCAAGATAAAAAATCCTACATTAACTCTGCTGTTAAAACTATTGAAACTGAAATTCTTGGTTTAAAATCTCTGCTCAATTTTTTTGATGAAAAATATATCGCAGCAGTTGATTTACTTATAAATTGCAAAGGAAAAGTTATTGTTAGCGGCATGGGAAAATCAGGACATATCGCCAATAAAATTGCTGCAACTTTTGCTTCAACTGGAACTCCATCTTTTTTTATTCATCCTTCTGAAGCAAGTCATGGTGATCTTGGCATGATTACTAAAGATGACGTTGTTATTTTACTTTCAAATTCTGGCGAAACAAAAGAACTAAAAGATATAATTTATTTTTGTAAAAGGTTTGAAATTCCAACAATTGGAATTGTTCGCAGAGCAGAATCTGAACTAACCAAAACCAGTACAATTGCTTTGGTTTTACCAGCAATTCCTGAGGCAAATTCAGTAAATGCTCCAACAACTTCAACCACAATGATGCTAGCAATTGGAGATGCTTTAGCAGTTAGTTTAATTGATGCTCACGGCTTTAATTCAGAACAATTTGGAACATTTCATCCCGGAGGAAAATTAGGCTCAAATTTCTTAAAAGTTTCTGATTTGATGCGCAAAGAAAATTTAATTCCTCTTGTACAAGAAAATCAAAAAATGCCTGATGTTTTATTAGAAATAACTGCAAAAAATTTAGGTTGCACTGGAGTTTTAGATGAATCAAAAAAACTTATTGGAATTATTACAGATGGTGATTTAAGAAGACATCTTGACCAAAATTTTCTTAGTCATTTAGCTTCAGAAGTAATGACAAAATCACCTTTAACTGTTGCTCATGATTCTCTTGCAGTTGAAGCAGTTGCCATTATGAATAAGAAAAAAATCACCAGTCTTTTTGTCACTAAAGAATCTGCACAAAACGTAATTGGAATAATTCACATTCACGACTGTTTATTGCAGGGTGTTGTTTAATTTTAATCAAAATAATTAAAGCATGTCATCTTTTGTAGCCTTCTCTTATCTGGTTTCTTCAATATTATTTATTCTTTCTCTTTACGGACTTTCCTCACCAAAAACTTCTCGTATGGGAAATTATTTTGGCATGTCAGGAATGGCGATTGCAATTGTCACAACATTATTTTTGCCACAAGTAAAAAATATTTTTCCTATTTTATTAGCCCTAGCAATCGGAGCTGGAATTGGTTATGCAATTGCCAAAAAAGTTAAAATGACTGCAATGCCTCAACTTGTTGCTGGCTTTCACTCTCTTGTTGGTCTTGCTGCTGTATTAATTTCAATGAGTGCTTTATGGATGCCTGAATCTTTTAAAATCATAGTTGATGATCGCATAAAATTTTCCAGCCTAGTTGAAATGGGTCTTGGAGTTGTTATTGGCGCAATAACTTTTACTGGTTCTCTTGTAGCTTTTGCTAAGCTTAACGGAAACATGAAATCGCAATTTACTCTTTTTAAAAATCCCGCAAAATCTTCAAAATATGCCGCTATTTTAACTGGAGTTATTTTGTTTGCTTTTATTGCTTTTGGCGGATCAAAATTTTTATTTATTGTTTTAACCCTACTCTCTTTTTTCATTGGCTTTATGCTAATTGCACCAGTTGGTGGTGCAGACATGCCAGTTGTTGTTTCAATGCTTAACTCATATTCTGGATGGGCAGCAAGTGGAATTGGTTTTACACTAAATAACCCACTTTTAATTATTGCTGGTGCTTTGATTGGTGCGAGTGGCGCAATTCTTAGCTATATTATGTGTAAAGCGATGAACCGATCAATTTTTAACGTAATTTTTAGTGGCTTTAGCGAACAAGTTCAAACTGCTGCTGGAGAACAAAAAGAGCAAAAACCTGTTAAATTAGGAAGTGCAGAAGACGCCGCTTATTTAATGAAAAATTCTTCTTCTGTTGTAATTGTTCCCGGTTATGGGATGGCGGTTGCTGGCGCACAACATGCAGTTGCTGAAATGACAAAAATTCTTGAAGAAGCTGGCGTTTCAGTGAAATTTGCAATTCATCCAGTTGCTGGAAGAATGCCCGGACATATGAATGTTTTATTAGCAGAAGCAAATATTGATTATGAAAAAGTTTTTGAATTAGAAGAAATTAACGGCGAGTTCAAATCAACAGATGTTGCTTTTGTAATTGGTGCGAATGACGTAACAAATCCAGCAGCTAAAACTGATAAAACCAGTCCAATTTATGGAATGCCAATTCTTGATGTTGCTCATGCTAAAACGGTTTTCTTTGTAAAACGCTCTATGGCTTCTGGCTACGCTGGAGTTGAAAATGAACTATTCTTTAATGACAACACCATGATGATTTTTGGCGATGCTAAAAAAGTTGCGGAAGAAATCGTTAAAAACTTGCACTAATAAAAAACAATTAATCAAAAAATATGAAAGTAAACGCAAATTCAATTAGAGTTGGAAATGTTATCGAGTTCGAAAATCAACTTTGGAAAGTAATTAAACGCGAACATGTAAAACCCGGAAAAGGTGGTGCTTACATTCAAGCTGAAATGAAAAATATTGTTACCGGAAACAAAACTAATACTCGTTATAACTCTAGTGAAGATGTTGATTTGGCTTATGTTGAACAAAAAAATTATCAGTTTCAATATTTTGACCAAGATGAACTAGTGGCAATGGATATGGAAAGTTTTGAAAGCTTTAATCTTGATAAAGAACTAGTTGGAGAAGCTTTACCTTTCTTGCAAGAAGGCATGAATATTCGTGTAGAATATTGTAATGACAAACCAATTTCAATCACCCTTCCAGAAACTGTAAATGCTGTAATTGCACAAGCCGACGCAGTTGTAAAAGGACAAACAGCAGCTTCTTCTTACAAACCAGCAATTCTTGAAAATGGTGTAAGAGTTATGGTTCCACCTTTTGTTGCATCTGGCGAAGAAATCATCGTTAAAACAGAAGATTTTTCTTATGTTGGAAGAGCAAAACAATAGCATTTCTTTTATCAAAATGAGCGGAGTCAGAAATGACTTCGTTATTTTTGATGCCAGAAATTCCACAATTAATTTATCCGCAGAACAAATCATAAAAATATCCGATCGCAAAAATATTGGCTGCGATCAATTAATTATTATCAGAAATACTTCTGATGCTGATTGTCTTATGGAAATTTATAATCCAGATGGCTCAACATCTGGAGCATGCGGCAACGCCACCAGATGTGTTGCATCACTAATCAACAAAAACCAAATCAAAATCAAAACCTCAGCAGGAATTTTAGAGTGCAAAAAATCAAATAATTTAATTTCTGTTAACATGGGAATTCCGAAATTAGCTGGGAATATCTCTCTTCACGGATTCGATTTCACTTGCGTTGACGTTGGAAATCCTCACGCAGTAACTTTTTTAACCAATCCACTTTCTGATAAAGATTTTTTTAATATCGGTTCAAAAGTTGAAAATGATCCATTTTTTCCAAATAAAACTAACGTTGAATTTGCTCGTATTTTGTCAGATAATTTAATTGAGGTAAGAGTTTTTGAACGTGGTGCTGGAGAAACTTTAGCTTGCGGTTCTGGAGCTTGTGCTGTTGCAATTGCTGCAATTAATCAAAATTTAATTAAAACAAAAATAACTACTATCCGCTTCAAAGGTGGAGACCTAACCATTGAATGGCAAGGAAAACAAAATCCAGTTATTATGACTGGAGGATTTGCAAAAATTTTTGAAGGAAAAATTGATGAAAATTTTCTTAAGTAGCCTTTTTTTTCTTCTATTTTTTTCAAACTCTTTCGCACTTTCTCCTGAGCCAAGAATTGCTGATGAAACCAAAGAAAAAAGAGCAATGGAGTTGTTTTTAGAAGTGCGTTGTTTGGTGTGCGAAGGTCAAGTTATCGAAAATTCTGACACCGCTTTTTCTTTTGAAATGAGAAAATTAATTCGCCGCAAAATTCTTGAGGGAAAAACCGATAATCAAATTAAGGCAGATCTTATTGAAGAATTTGGAGAAGAAATTTTAACCAGTAATAAAAAATCAGATTTTCTTCTTTGGCTATTACCAATAATATTTTCTGCTACAATTGGCTGGCTTTTATTTAAACAAACTTTTCGCAATAAATAAAAAAACCACAAAATTATTCTTGATAAAACCCGTCAATCACATCTTTAAATCTTTCTTCCAAAACACATCTTTTTAATTTCATCGATGGAGTAATTTCGCCAGAATCAATTGAAATTGGCTTTGTAGCAATATGAAACTTTTGAACATTTTCCCAATTATTAAGAGTTTTATTAATCTTAAAAATTCCTTCTTGAACAAAGTTATTTAACGCTTCTGATTTAAGAAAATTTTGATCGCTACCTTCAAAAGCAAATTTCTCTTTTAGTTTTAATAAAACATCAAAATCAGGAAATAAAATTGCAGAAGTAAATTTTTTTCCTTCGGCAATAACAATTGATCCCAAAAGAAACCCAAGAGTTTGTATGAGCTTTTGTTCAATTAAAATCGGATCAACATATTTTCCATTCGCATTTTTAAAAACTTCTTTTTTTCGACCAATTATTTTAACAAAACCTTCTTCATCAATCATCGCAAGATCTCCTGTTTTTAACCATCCATCTTGAATAATTTCGGCAGTTTTTTCTGGCTGATTGTGATAAGATTTCATTAAATTTGGACCGCGAACTAAAAGCTCACGATCTGCAGCAATTTTTACTTCAACATTCGAAAAAACTTTTCCAACAGTTCCAATTTTACTATCTTTAGGCGAATTAGCAGCAATAACAGGAGAAGTTTCTGTCATGCCATAACCGCAAAATAAATTGATTCCTATGTTTTTATAAAAGCATTCTAAATCTTTTGATAAAGACGCTCCTCCGCAAATTATCATTCTAATATTTCCGCCCATTGCAGCGCGAAATTTCTTGAAAACCATTACGTCAAAAATTTTATCAAAAATAGTTTTTTTTGCTAAAGGATCTTTCGTTGTAGCTCTACTAAACGCCGCCTTTCCAATAAATTTTTTAAAACCAGTTGCGTTTTCTGTTCCAGATTTAATACGAGCAAAAACCTTTTCCAACATTCTTGGAACTGTAGTTAAAAGCGTTGGACGAACTTCTGCCAAACAAGCTCCGATATTTTTAATATCATCAGCAAAATAAACGCTAACTCCACGAGAAATATAAAAAGTCATAACCATGCGCTCAAAAATATGCGCTAAAGGCAAGAAAGATAAAGCTACATCATTTTCATTAAGATCAAAAAACTGCCCACTAGCCTTAACTTGAGAAACAAGATTGGTATTTGTTAATTCTACACCTTTTGGTTTTCCTGTACTGCCTGAAGTATAAATTATTGTTACCACATCTTCTGGATCAGATTTTGCAACCAATGAAGAAAAATCGTATTTTTGTGATTGGGCAGCTGCTTTTCCAGATGAGATTAGATCATCAAAACTAATCGAATTTTCTGCAACAAAGCCGTAAGTAATAATTTTTAAATCAGAATTATTCGCTTTTAGAAAATCAAAAACTTCGCGACTATCGCAAAATACAAATTGAACTTCTGCATCAGAGATTTCAAAAAGTAGATTTTCTTTCGCAATATTGTGAAAAATTGGAACTGTAATTGCGCCAGATAAAATTGAACCAAAATCAGCTATTAACCAAAGCGGATTTTGATAAGAAGAAATCGCAACTTTTGCACCAGATTCCAAACCTAGCTCACGCAAACCACAAGCGAAGTAAAAAACTTGGTCTCTAAACTCAATATTAGAAAAAGATTTTAGTTTGTTATTTTCTTTAAAATTAAGAGCGCGTGAGTTGTTAAAATTTTCAGCCTGAAACAGAATTATCTCAGAAAGAGTAGAAAAGTTAGTCATTTAAAAAAGACGAGAAATTAAATTCCAAAGAGTTGTGATTTTATGATTTAAAACTTCATGATCTCTAAGGTACAACCTCACAAAATGATCAACATAAGCCTGTTTAGCAAAGTATAGACAAATCACCACTAAAAACATCAGAGAAAAATAATTAGCTAAAGAATCAAAAAATCTTGGTCTTACAATTGAATCAGAAATTTTAATTTCTTGAACTCGAGACATTCGTAACTGAGTTTTTGGATGAGTTGAAAAAATAGTAAAATAACCACCCTCACCCAGCATAGAAAGAGCAAAAGCCATATTTTTGCCACCAAAAGCTTTGGCTGATTGCATGTCGCAACGATATTCTATTGATCGCGAAAGAGCACGACGCAAAAATTCATAAACATAATAAACCACAAAACGGTTAAAAAATGTTACTATGAAGTTAATAAGCACGTAACTTTCTCTAATCATTCTCGCCGATAGGTTTCCTGCAAAAGGCATCATATTTGTGAAACGAAGGAGTAGATTAAAAGCAATCAATAACCAGCCCGAAACCATATTCGTAGCTTTTTGGTTAATCATAATAAGAAATGTTGGGAGAAAATCTTTATTCACCAAATGCGACATTTCATGCCCCAAAATACTGCGCAAAGCATAAAGAAACTTTTTTGGATCAGGACATTCTTCAAGATAATGATTTATAATTCCGCTAGTTAAAACTATAGCTTTGCTACCAAAACTACTCACTGCATAAGCGTTAATTTCATCAGAATTTTTGATATAAAGCTTAACATTTTCTTCGCCGAATTTGGCTTTTACTTGCTTAAATAATTCAGTTAAAAAATCGTAATCCTTTATTTTTTCGTAACGAACACATCCTTTAAGAGCCAAACGAACAGAAAATCCAAATAAAAAATCCAAAACTAAATATAGCAGCATCAAAGCACTCACAACAAAACAAAGTAAAGCAAAGGCAAACTTTATTTGTTGCAAAACACCGCTTTCAATTATCAGGGTAGAATTTTCAATACGAACAAAATAAACTATCACTGAAAGCAATGGAGAAGCCAAAACCACCATATTAATCACCGTTACAACATAGACCAAAACAAGACTTAGAGACTTAGAGAACATTTTATTTTAAGGGGAAGAATTATTGTTTGAGTTTTGATTTCTTCAGGATTAGTTATAGTAAATCAAGCTTCAACTTCAATTTAATGTAATGTACCAAAATGCGCACAATTTCAATCAATAAAATCAATATCTCCAATAACTTACCATTCACTTTAATTGCTGGTCCATGCCAAACAGAATCCATGGATCATAGTTTAATGATGGCTTCAAATATCAAGAGAGTTTGCGAGAAATTACAAATTAATTTTATCTATAAAGCGTCATTTGATAAAGCTAATAGATCAAGCATTGGTGGAAAACGCGGTGCTGGATTGGAAAATACTTTGCCAATTTTTGCTGAAATTAAAAAACAATTTAACTGCCCAATTTTAACAGATATTCATAATGAAGAACATTGCAAAATCTTAGCAAATCGTTCAGAAGTAGATATTTTACAAATCCCAGCTTTTCTTTGTCGTCAAACTGATTTACTTGAAGCAGCAGCAAAAACTAATAAAATTATCAATATTAAAAAAGGTCAGTTTCTTGCTCCTTGGGATGCGGAAAATATCGTAAAGAAAATGGATCATTTCAAAAATCAGAATGTGATGCTTACTGAACGCGGAGTTAGCTTTGGCTATAACACTCTAGTTTCTGATATGCGCAGCTTGCCAATTATGGCAAAAACTGGATGTCCAGTTGTATTTGACGCAACGCATTCAGTTCAACAACCAGGAGGATTGGGTGGAGCTAGTGGTGGACAAAGAGAATTTGTAGAAACTTTAGCAAGCGCAGCAGTAGCAGTTGGTGTTGCGGCTTTATTTATGGAAGTTCACCAAGATCCAGATAATGCGCCATCTGATGGACCATGCATGGTGAGACTAGATAATTTAGAAAAACTTTTAACTAAATTAAAAAAAATCGACGAAATTGTTAAAAATTCTTAAAAACAATATTTAGATTTATCCATGACTCAAAATATTTTGGTAATTGATGACGATACTAGACTTCGCAATCTTTTAGGAAGATTTCTCGAAGAAAACGGTTTTAAGGTTGAATTAGCAAAAGATACCTCAGAAGCAAAATATCTAATGGAAAAATCTAACTTTGATTTGCTGATCGTTGATGTAATGCTTCCAAACGAGACTGGAGTTGATTTTACAACCAACCTAAGAAAAACCTCAAAAACTCCAATAATTATGCTAACCGCTCGTGGAGAGTTTGATGATCGAATAAAAGGTCTTGAAGCTGGAGCAGATGACTATTTGCAAAAACCATTTGAACCAAAAGAACTGCTTCTTCGCATTAACAATATTTTAAAAAGAATCCCTACAAATAATTCTTCTTCCGACACAATTTGCAGATTCGGTAAATTCTCTTTTAACCTTCAAGATTTTCGACTTAAAAAAGAAAATGAATTTGTACATATAACCGACTCTGAAGCAAAAATTTTAAGTATTTTATGCAAAGAAAAAGGAGCAATTATTTCACGCGAAAAGCTTGCTTCTTTATGTGGAGGAATTGATGAGCGTAGTATTGATGTTCAAATTACTCGCTTAAGAAGAAAGATCGAAATTAACCCAAAACAACCACATTACTTACAAACCGTGAGAAATCGTGGTTACGTTATTTATGATTAAAAAAGTCTAAACAAGTAAAACGATTTCTCATAAATTTTGAATATCGAACACAATCTTGATATTGAGTGGCTGACAACCCAAGAGATTTTGGAGATGTATTTATTTTAAAATGAAGAAATATCTCTCGTAACTTTTTCTCAGAAAAATAAATCTTTTTTAGATCTTTCTTAATTTCATCCCAATTTACAGAA
This sequence comes from uncultured Rhizobium sp., assembly GCA_964461905.1. GTDB lineage: Bacteria > Pseudomonadota > Alphaproteobacteria > Rickettsiales > UBA1997 > UBA2645. Next base: position 17,269 of record CAYWVI010000023.1, read on the forward strand.
TTTTTATTTTGTATTTTCTCTACTTTCTGCTCATATTCCTTTTTGCATTCTATAGCAACTTTCTTTCCAAAAAATTTATCAATATCCTCAATATCACTAAATAGATTTGGAATTTCTTTCATCAAAAGAATATTTTTTTGCAAACGAGATGAAACCATAGTTGCAACTGCAATTTGCGCACCGTGCAAGTTTTTATTAGATAATTCTGGATATTTCATATCAATAGTATGAGCAATCATATGCTCAGATTGGCTTGCTGGATAAGATCCTTTGGCAATTGTCATTCCATAGCCAGAAATAAATAAAATCTCTGAAAGTAATTTTAAAAACTCATCATCCTTAAAAGAAAATTTATAAAAATTTTTTACCAAAAAATTCATTTTATCTTTTAAAAGTAAAAATGGCTTTTCATGAAATTCAGTGCCCAAAATTTTATGAGATAAGTACCAATCAAACCAACAAGAATAAAAACATAAACTATCTCCAACTCCAGCTTTTGCAAGAGTTAAAGGAGCTGATTTAAGAATTCTAAAATCACAAAAAACATTTTTTGGCAAAGTTGCTGACAAGGTTTTTTTATGACCTGAAATTGTGATTGATGCATTTTTTGACAAATATCCATTCATCGAAAGAGCCGATGGAATAATTGAGTAAGAAATATTTTTTTGCGCCGACGTGTATTTACATAAATCATTTATTGTTCCACTGCCAAAACCCAAAATAAAATCACAGTCTTTTATGGCTGAGTTGATTTTTTTTAAATTATTTTCATCAGCTTTTGGATTCTTAAGAAATAAATATTCTGAAATTTCCGCCAAAAAATCCTTTGGAAAAAACTCGTGACAATTTTTCCAAATTTTCTCATCACTAACAAAAAAAATTTTAACCTTTTTTTTATTACTCCTAATTTGATTATTTATTTCGGAAATAAATTCAAAACCAGAGCCATAATTTATAATTTTACTTAAATTGTTATTTGAGAAAAATTTTTTATTTCTTGGAATTTTTTTATTATTGATCTTCATTAAGAACTTGTTTGATAAAATTGGTTTTCTAAGGTTTTGAAGTCTTCTTTTCTCGATACTAAATCAACTTATTTTTTAAAATGGAATATCTTCAAACATTCCTGTTAGTTTTACAGGTGGTGATCGCTGTTGTTTTAATTATTTTAGTTCTTTTGCAAAAATCTGATGGAGATTCTTTAAGCGGAATTGGTGGAGGATCTGGCGGTCTTAACTCTGTTATCTCAAGCAAAGCTTCAGCAACAATTTTAACAAAAATCACTATGATTTTAGTTGGAATTTTTATGCTCAATTGCTTGATTTTGGCATCAATTTCTAACTCAAAAAATAAAGCAGTTCAAAAAGATTTAGAAAAAATAATTCAAGAGCAAGAAGCTAATCCTTCAGAGCCTTCTGTTCCAACAGTTCCTCCAGTTAAATAAATTTAAAAGTCATGAAAATAACAGCTTTAAACCAAACTCATCGCAACCAAGGTGCAAAAATGGTTGAATTTGCTGGCTACGATATGCCAGTTCAATATCCAGACGGAATGTTAAAAGAACATGAATGGACTCGCTCTGGAAATGTTGGAATTTTTGATGTTTCTCACATGGGTCAATTCATTGCCGAAGGCGCCGAAGTTGTGAAATTTTTGTCACATATTACGCCAACTGATTTTTCATTAAGCACTCCTGCCCTTGCTAAATATACAGTTTTGACCAATCCAGAAGGCGGCATTATTGACGATCTAATCATCACCAAAATAACAGACACAAAATTTTTCATCGTATTAAACGCAGGCTGCAAAGAAAAAGACGAAGCTTGGATTCGTAAAAATTTACCAGCCGGAATTTCTTTTACCGAACTTTCTGATCGCTCTTTAATCGCAGTTCAAGGCGGAAAAGCTGAAGAGGTTTTAAATAAATTTTTAGCTTCCGGAAATTTGGCTGATTTGCCTTACATGAATCTTGGAACTTACAAATTCAAAAATGGTGAAGAAGTTTTCATCAGCCGCACAGGATACACTGGCGAAGATGGTTTTGAAGTTTCTATTAAAAATTCTGCTGCTGAAAAATTTTGGCTAGATTTATCAGCGCAATCTGAAGTTAAACCAATCGGTCTTGGTGCTCGTGATTCGCTTCGTTTAGAAATGGGCTACCCACTTTACGGTCACGATTTGGACGATTCAACTTCGCCAATCGAAGCTGCTCTTGGCTGGGTTGTAAGCAAAAGCAACACTAACTTTATTGGCTCAGAAAGAGTTTTAAAAGAAAAAGCTGAAGGCGCAAAACGCAAAAGAATTGGCGTTAAGTTGCTTGATCGTGGCATTGCTCGTGAAGGCACAGAAATCAGAAAAGATGGCAAAAAAATCGGCGTGTTAAGCTCTGGTGGTTTTTCGCCAAATTTAAAAGTTTCAATCGGTCAAGGCTATTTTGACACATCACTAGCAAAAGTTGGAGATTCTGTAGTTGCAATAGTTAGAGATCGTGAAATTGCGGCGGTTTTAACTTCACCAGTTTTTGTCGAAGCTAAAACCAAATCAGTTAAAAAATAATTAATAACATTAAACAAAGGTAAAAATATGAAATTTACTAAAGACCACGAATGGATTAAAATTGAAGGCGATGTTGCAACAATCGGCATCACTCAATATGCTGCTGACGCTCTTGGAGAGTTGGTTTATGTTGAGCTTCCAAAAGTTGGAAATACTTATGCTAAACATGATGCTTTTGCAGTTGTTGAATCTTCAAAATCTGCCAGCGACGTTTACATTCCAGTTGCTGGTGAAGTTGTTGCCGCAAATGAATCTCTTTCTTCACAACCAGAATTAGTAAATAATTCTTCTTATTCTGATGGCTGGATTGCTAAAGTTAAAATGAGCAACCCTTCTGATCTTGATGAAGCAATGGACGAAGCTGCCTATAAACAATTTTTACAAGATCAGTAAAAAAATCTAAAAAAGCCAAATCCTACAACCAAAGCGCGCATAACTATCAATAGATTTGTGCTTTGATATAAATTTAGGATTTGGCTTTTTAATTTTATAGCGAGTTCCAGCAATTATCCCTTATAAGAACCCATCAATAGTTGCCACCGCTTCTATTTTACCACATAGCATGAACGGGATTTATAACTTATGCTTTGCGAGATAATTACCAAAGTTCATCTAAAAATTTATGAAATTTATAAAAACTCCTCGCGTTCTTTTTCCATTTTTTATGGCTTTGATCATGGCGTTTATTATGTCTGGAGCTATGATTTTTATAAATCTTGGAATGTTTGATGGCTTCTTTTTTGTTTGGATGCGTTCTTTCTTTTATGCGTTTTTAGTCGCCTTCCCAACCGCCTATTTTGTTGCTCCGCAAGTGCAAAGATTGGTTAAAAAAATTTGCGAATAAAGAATCTTAAACTGGATCGATGTGAATCATCATATCTAAAACTGGAAGCTTGGAAATCACATTTTTTCTTACCTCTGCAGAAATGTCGTGCCCTTCCCTAACGCTTAGAAATCCGTCAACTTCAATATGAACATCAACAAAAATCATGTCGCCCATTTTTCTGGTGCGAAGATCGTGACAACCTCGAACATTTGGAGTTGAAACAATTATGTTGTGTATTTTTACAGATTCTTCTTCGGAAATGGCGCGATCCATTAAATCATGCAAAGCATCCCAAGAAAATTCAAAACCCATTTTTACAATTACTAACCCAACAATTAGCGCGCCGATAGTATCAAAAACTGGATATCCCATCAACGCTCCAGTAATTCCAATCGCAACTAAAAGCGAAGAAGCCGCGTCAGATCTAGCGTGCCAAGCATTAGCAACCAGCATTGATGAGCGCACTTTTTCAGCGATTTTAAGCATGTAGCGAAATAGAATTTCTTTACTCACTAAGGCGAAAATTGCCACCCATAAAGCCACGGTTTGAATTTGCGCTGAGGCTGGATGAAAAATAATTTTATAGCCCGCGCCCCAAATCATCGCCAAACCAACTGCAAGAAGAGAAAGCCCTAAAAATAAAGATGCCGCAGTTTCGTAGCGATGATGCCCATAATTGTGATCGGCGTCAGCTTCTTTGCTGCTGTGGCGATTAACAAACAAAACCACAAAGTCAGAAAGTAAATCGGAAAGAGAATGAACTCCGTCGGCAACAAGAGCGGAAGATCCTGAAGTTAAGCCAATTAAAATTTGTGCAGTTGCCAAAACAATATTAACCACCACAGAAACCAGCGTAGAGCTTTTGGCGGCTTTACGCTTGGCTTCCGACATTGTTTCGTGACTGATGATTTCTTTATGCATCTTGCAAAATTACTTCAACTAACTGACCAGATTTAACAAATTCAATATTTTCTGAATTACAAACGTTTCTTAAATCTTCCTCAATTTCAGACAAGTCAGATTCAGAATTTATCACAAGTTTTTGCACCGTGGTTTTCATCGAAATATTTTTTTCTGACTTAAATTTACGCACTTCAAAAATCACTGCCAACGCAGCTTCGCCAATTTCTAAATGCTTTTGGCTAAATAATATTTCCGAAGATTTTGGCCAATTTCCGCGAGCGTTAATTGATTTATTTAGCGCAAATTCTTCAGCAAAAATCATTGAATAAATTTCGTCGCAAATATGCGGAATGAAAGGCGCGAAGAGTTTTAACAAAGTGTTGAAGCAAGTTTTTAAAGTTAAAATTGCACTTTGTTGCTTTGCTTGAATTTCTGCTTTTTGATCGTCACTCAACTCAAGCCCAGCAAGCTTTTCTGCCGCAAGTCCGTAAGAGCGCACTTTGCAAATTTCTAAGTAATTATCGCAAAAATCATGCCAAAAAAATTGCTCAATTGCTTCACGAGCTCGCGCATATTCAAATTGATTAAATTCTTCTGTCGCTTTCAAAACGGTTTGTTGTAGGCGAGATAAAATCCACAAATCTGAGCTTTCGGTAATTTTGGCATCTTTTTGCAAAAGATCAAAATTCATCGAAGCGAATTTTGCCGCGTTGAAAAGTTTGGTGATAAGTTTTTGCCCAATTTTAAAAACATCTTCTGAGTAAGCCGTGTCAGCTCCAAGATGCGAAGTTGAAGCCCAATAGCGCACAATGTCTGAACCTTTTTCTTCAATCAAAGCTGTTGGTGTAACCACGTTTCCTTTTGATTTACTCATTTTGGTTTTATCCGACGCCAAGCACCAGCCTGAGATCATCAGGTTTTTCCATGGAGCAGAGTTTTGGTGCAAAGTTGATTTTACCAAAGTGTAAAACGCCCAAGTACGAATAATTTCATGGGCTTGCGGGCGCAAATCTGCTGGGAAAAGTTTTTCGTGACGAGCTTTGTCGAATGAAATTTCAGCAGAAATTCCTTTGGAAGAAAGTTGCGGCGAAATTGACGAAGTTGCCCAAGTGTCCATGATGTCGGTTTCGGGATAAAGAACCCACTGAACACCATCTCCATCTTCAACAATTTTTTCTTGATTAGGAGTCATGCCAATTTCTACATATCCCATTGGTATATCCTTAATAGGATCAACTGGAAGATGTTCTGGTGAGGCAACCTCATATTTTCCAATTGGATTATTTTTATACTCTTCTTGATATCCCTCCTCACTAAATCCTGCGTTTACATTATTCACATTAGACACTGATTTAAAATTTGTTCTTTTAAGATACCAAACTGGAAATTTCACACCAAAAAAACGCTGGCGCGAAATGCACCAATCCCAAGCAAGTCCGTCAATCCATTGGTCGATGCGCACTTTCATATATTCTGGAAACCAGTTGCATTCGGCGGCTTTGGCTTTGAGCAATTCTTTTTTATCCAAAATTTTGATGAACCATTGCGGAACAACGAGAATCTCGATCGGCACACCCGAACGCTCGGCGCATTTTACGGCGCGGGTGATTTTCTCCTGTTTCTTTAATATTGATGGAGATTGCGAGTCTTCACCCTCACCCCAACCCTCTCCCATCAAGGGAGAGGGCTTTTCTACGATTTCGGAGTTGCTCCATTGCAGGACGGGGTTTGTAACCCCGTCATTACTTTCATGTCCTTGAACTGAACATGAAGACGGGGTCACAGACCCCGTCTTGCTCGGAGTGTTCTTTAAGGCTTCGATGATTGCTTCTTTGGCTTGTTTGATGGTTTTGCCGGCAACTAATTCGTGATTAAAATTTATTTTTCCGTCTTTGCCGATGATTACTTTGAGCTGGAGATTATGCTTCTTCCACCAACGAATATCCGTTTCATCACCGAAAGTGCAACACATCACCGCGCCAGTTCCTTTGTCTAGTTGAACCAAATCATCAGGAATAATTTTTACTTTCACGCCAAAAAGTGGCGTGATGGCGTTTTTTCCGTGAAGATGTTTGTAGCGTTCATCTTCAGGATGAACCATGACCGCAACGCAGGCTGGGAGCAATTCTGGACGAGTTGTCATGATGGTAATTTTTTCACCCTCACCCAAACCCTCTCCCATCAAGGGAGATGGAGTTGAATCTTGCTCAATTTCAAACTCGATGTAGTTCATCGTGCCTTCAACTTCTTTATCCACCAAATCAGCTTGCGCTAGAGCCGTGCGGTCGGAAATGTCCCAGAAAACTGGTTCGAATTTTTTTTCAACCAAACCTTTGCGATATAAATCAACGAAACTGGCTTGCGAAATTTTTTGGGACTGCGGCGAAATCGTTTGATATTTCTCGTTCCAATCAACTGAAAGCGCGATCGAATTAAACAAAGCTTC
>CAYWVI010000024.1:0-23914 GCA_964461905.1 uncultured Rhizobium sp.
ACACTTTCGACACATTTTTTGAAAGTTCTTGGTATTTTTTGCGCTACATTTCGCAGCCAGAAAATAAAGCTTTTGAAAAAGACGCAGCAAATAAATTCATGCCAGTTGATCAATATATTGGCGGCGTTGAGCACGCAGTTTTACATTTGCTTTACGCTAGGTTTTTTACCAAAGCTTTAAAAAAGTGTGGCTATCTCGATGTTTCTGAGCCCTTCGCTAACTTGCTTACACAGGGCATGGTTTGTCATCAAACTTACAAAGACAAAGCAACTGGAAAATGGCTTTATCCAAATGAAGCTGCTGAAAAAAACCCGCAAGATGTGGTGATTGGTCGCAGCGAAAAAATGAGTAAATCGAAGAAAAACACCATCGATCCTTCGCATATTGTTGAAAGCTACGGAGCTGACACGGCAAGGCTTTTCATGCTTTCCGACACTCCTGCATCTCGTGATTTAGATTGGTCGGAAAGTGGCATTGATGGAGCTTGGAAATATGTAAATCGTTTGTGGAAATTGGTTGCTTCAAATTGTGAATTAGCGGGCGAGGGCGAGTTTTCAAAAGATCACGCAATTACTAAACTTACCCACAAAACCATTGCAGCGGTAAAAGACGAATATGAAAAAATGGGCTTTAACCGAGCAATTGCTAAGATTCGTGAATTTTCAAATGCCTTAGAAAAGTTTGAAGTGAAATCAGAACCTGATAAAAAAGTGATGAATTTTGCTTTGAAAAATTTGGTGATTTTATTTTCGCCAATTATGCCGCATTTGGCTGAAGAGCTTTGGCAAAAATTAGGAAATCAAACTTTAGTAAGTTCGGAAAAATTTCCCGATTTTGATGCAAGTTTAATTGCTGATGACGAAGTTGGAGTTGCGGTGCAAGTTGCAGGAAAGCTTCGCGCTGTAATTCAAATGCCAAAAGGAACTTCAAAAGAAGAAATGCAAAAACAGGCTTTTGAAAATGAGAACGTCAAAAAATTTATCGAAGGAAAAGAGATAAAAAAAGTTATTATTGTTCCCGATAAATTGGTGAATGTGGTTTGTTAAAAATGTGAAAAAGTCGGAATAATTAATAAGGCTTTAAAAAGCTCCATCTGGATAAAAATCTGGATGGAGCTTTTTTATTGTTCAAAAATTGGATATCAATTTTTACATAAGGTATATTATGTAAAATTAATTATAACGATTTTTAAGAATTATTTTCGCGTTTATAAATCTTAGCTTTTTACTTTTTTCTTTGTTTTTTGCTTTTGCTGCCGAATTTCATCAAAGATTTATTTTTCTCGTTATCTTTTCTGGATCTTCTGGCGAAATCATATTTTTTGATCGTCTCCATCGTCTCCCGATAAAAAACCTATTCAACAGTCACAGATTTTGCTAAGTTTCTTGGTTGATCAACGTCGTTTCCTTTGTAGAGCGCAACGTAATAAGCTAAAAGTTGAGTTGAAACTACTGGTAAAATTGCTTCTTGAATCATGCCCGACATTTCAGGGATTTCGATTTTTTTCTTGGCCATTTTGCCAAATTCTTTAATGCCTTTTTTGTCGCTAATGAAAATGATTTTTCCACCTCGTGCATTAACTTCTTGCGCGTTTGAGGCGGTTTTTTCGAATAAATCATTATTTTTATTGTGCGGCGCAATCACAATTACGGGCATTTTATTGTCGATTAAGGCAATTGTTCCGTGTTTTAATTCTCCAGCGGCAATGCCTTGAGCGTTGATATAAGAAAGCTCACGAAACTTTAAAGCTGCTTCAAAAGCAGTTATTTGCGAAATGCCTCGACCAATATAAAGCAGGTTTTTTGCACGAGTAAGCGATTTGGAAATTTTCTTAATATTTGCGAGTTGCTTTTCGTCAAAAAGATGAGTCATTTTTGAACCGCTTTCAGCTAATTCTAGCAGCAATTTTGCTTTTTTGTCAGGTGAAATTTTTCCATTCACACAACCAAAATGAATTGCCAAAAGTGCCAAAACTGTCACTTGTGCAGTATAAGCTTTAGTTGATGCAACGCCAATTTCAGGGCCAGCAACCGTACGAACTACAACATCCGAAAGTTGTGCCATAGTGCTATGAGGCGCATTTACAATTGAGAGAATTTTTTGATTATTTTGCTTAGCAAATTTCAATGCCGCCAAAGTGTCGGCGGTTTCTCCCGACTGCGAAACAAAAATCATTAAATTGTCATTTCGAAATGGATGGGTGCGATAGCGAAATTCAGAAGCGATATCTACTTCAACTTCAATTCCCGCCAATTCTTCAATCAAATATTTGGCGCACATGCCAGAATAATAAGAAGTTCCGCAAGCAATAATTGTAATTTTATTAATGTTTTTTAGTTCAAAAGCAAAGTTCGGCAGATGAATTGATGAACTTCCTAGATCAACATAAGTTTGAATTGTTTCTTCTAAAACTCGCGGCTGCTCATAAATTTCTTTGAGCATAAAATGATCAAAACCATCTTTTGAGATGCGCGCTTTTTCTGGCTCCATGATCTTGATTGATTTTTTTATCTCATCGCCCTGCTCGTTAAAAAACTCAATTTTATTGGTGGCAACAATTGCAAATTCTTCATCTTCAAGCGTGATGATTTTATGGGTATTTTCGCTTAAAGCATAGTAATCAGAAGCGATATAATTTTCATTTTCACCCAGCCCAAGAACTAATGGCGAACCGCGTTTTGCAACAGCAATAACATTTTCATGACCTTTGAAAATAACAGCGAGCGCAAAAGTTCCTTTAATTTCTTTGGCGGTAGCTAGTAATGATTTTTTAATGTCTTTGGTTTTTTCAAAATGATATTCAATTAAATGAGGAACAACTTCGGTGTCAGTTTCGCTTAAAAATTTTGCGCCGAGTTTTTGCAGTTTGTTTTTGAGATCTTGGTGATTTTCAATTATGCCGTTATGGACAACACAAACATTAGATGAAGCGTGCGGATGAGCATTTTCTTTGCTTGGTTTGCCGTGAGTTGCCCAACGAGTGTGGCCAATTCCAATAGATGAAGTGATTTTTTGTTGCGACAAGGCATTTTCAAGATTGGCAATTTTGCCCTCTTCTTTTACGGTCAAAAATTTATCGCCTTCAACAAACGCAATTCCTGCCGAGTCATAGCCGCGATATTCAAGTTTTTTTAAGCCATCAACAATAATTGAAACGGCATTTTGACTGCCAACTACACCAACAATTCCGCACATAGTTCTTTGAATTTATTTAAAGTAAAAAGTGATTTTCAATCAACGTAGAAAGGCTTTAAACAAAGTAAACTGTAATCTTTTGTAATCAGATTACAGTTAGAACTAAGCTCGCAAAGTTATAAATTATCAGAAGTCAAAGTCTGCTTCTGTTAAGCTAATTTTTTCAATTAGCTTAATTGCGAAGATCGTTACCATCTCGACCATTTAAAACATCTTACCATCGGCACCAGTTAGAATATCGTTTCCGTTTTTTCTGCTAAAGAATCTATGTAAGAAATTGTATCATCTGCCGTTATCTGCAGAAATTTTTGAGAATTTTGTTTGAACATTCAAAATGAATTGCCTTGAGCTACTTTAAACAAAATTAGCTCTTGTAAAGTTTTTAGCGTCTTTTTAGATTTTTTGATTAACCTTCTTTTTTTAAGCTTTTCATCAAACAATAATGTCAGAAAAAAAATCAAATACCTCATCTCGTCCCACTTCTCCTCACCTACAGATCTATAAGTGGAATGCCACTTCAATAACTTCTATTATGCATCGCTTCACAGGTGTTGCTTTGTATTTTTCAATTGTGGCAATTTCTTGGTACATTGTTTATTACGCTTATCAAATCAATGTGTCAGAATCAGTTGAAACTTGCGATTGTCCGATGCGCACAATCATTGATAACATCTTTTCTCTTGCGGCAATTTTAGTTACTTTCTGTCTTTATTACCATTTCACCAATGGCATTCGTCACTTATTTTGGGATATTGGTAAAGGTTTTAACAAAGAAACGGCAAGAACAAACAGCTTTTTAGTTATTGCTCTATCACTGATTTTTACCGCTCTTACAATTGGAGCTGTTCTTTATTTTAAATTTTTGTAAATACACATGAATAAAATTAAAATTGCGCCTTCAACTAAAACAGGATCTCATCACTGGTTAATGCAAAAATTTTCTGCAATTGCTTTAATTCCTCTAATTTTGTGGTTAGTGCTTTCATTTGTGCAAATTATTGAAGATCCACAAGGTTATTTGCCGGTATTTTTCGCTTATCCACTCAATGCCATCATGGGAATTTTATTAATTACGACTTCTCTTTATCATGGATCGCTTGGTTTGCGTGTTGTTATTGAAGATTATATCTCCAATAAAACAAAAATGCATTTCTACATTATGTTGGTAAATTTTTTATCAATCGTTACAGCGGTAGCTGCAGTTATTTCAATAATTAGACTTCACTTAATCGGATAAATTTAAAAAAAAATGTCAGAGAAAAAAATCGGAAATTATTCAGTAATTGATCATGAATTTGATGTTGTGGTTGTTGGTGCTGGCGGTGCAGGACTACGTGCAACTTTCGGCATGGCTCAAAAAGGTTTGTCAACAGCTTGTATTTCAAAAGTTTTTCCAACCCGTTCGCACACAGTTGCAGCACAAGGTGGAATTTCTGCAGCTTTGGGAAATATGGGAGAAGATGATTGGCGTTGGCACATGTACGACACAGTAAAAGGATCTGATTGGCTTGGAGATCAAGATGCAATTGAGTATATGTGTCGAGAAGCCCCAGAAGCGATTATTGAACTTGAGCATTATGGCGTGCCTTTTTCTCGTACTAAAGAAGGAAAAATCTATCAACGCCCTTTTGGTGGAATGACCAAGCAATTTGGTGAAGGTGGTCCAGCTCAAAGAACTTGTGCTGCTGCCGATAGAACTGGTCATGCAATTTTGCACACGCTTTATCAGCAATCGCTAAAGCATAATGCGCAATTTTTTATCGAATATTTCGCGCTTGATTTAATCATGGAAAACGGCATTTGTCGCGGTATTACAGCTCTTTCAATGCTTGATGGCACAATGCATCGTTTTAAAGCTCAAATTGTTGTTCTTGCAACTGGTGGTTATGGTCGTGCTTATTTTTCTGCCACTTCTGCTCACACCTGTACTGGCGATGGAAACGCTATGGTTTTGCGTGCTGGTCTTCCTTTACAAGACATGGAATTTGTTCAATTTCACCCAACTGGAGTTTATGGTTCAGGATGCTTAATAACAGAAGGCGCAAGGGGTGAAGGTGGATATTTAGTAAATTCTGAAGGTGAAAGATTTATGGAACGTTACGCTCCAAGTGCAAAAGATTTAGCCAGTCGCGACGTAGTTTCTCGTGCAATGACAATGGAAATTTTGGCTGGTCGTGGTGTTGGTCCAAAAAAAGATCACATTTATTTACATCTAAATCACCTTGATCCAAAAATTCTACATGAGCGTTTACCTGGAATTTCTGAAACTGCTAAAATTTTTGCTGGTGTTGATGTTACAAAACAACCAATTCCAGTCCTTCCAACTGTTCACTACAACATGGGTGGAATTCCAACTAACTTCAAAGCTGAGGTTTTAACCGTTAAAAATGGTAAAACTGAAGTTGTTCCGGGCTTGATGGCAATTGGTGAAGCTGCTTGCGTTTCAGTGCATGGAGCAAACCGCTTGGGTTCAAACTCACTTCTTGACCTAGTTGTTTTTGGTCGCGCTGCTGCAATTCGCGCTGCTGAAATTGTGAAACCAAATGCTGTTCATGCTGAATTTTCTGATAATGCTGGCGAAGAATCTATTGATCGTTTTGATAAAATTAGAAATGCAAATGGCAAATCTTCAGCTGCACAAATTCGAAGCAATATGCAAAACTGCATGCAAGCTCATGCTGCCGTATTTAGAACTGAAGAAATTCTTGAAAAAGGTATCAATAAAATGCGCGATATTTTTAAAAGTTTTGATGATCTTAAAATTGAAGATCGTGGTTTAGTTTGGAACAGCGACTTAATCGAGGCTTTAGAACTTGATAACCTAAGATCGCAAGCACTTGTAACAATTACTGGAGCTTTCAATCGTAAAGAAAGCCGTGGCGCACAGGCTCGTGACGATTACAAAGATCGCGATGATGAAAACTGGATGAAACACTCAATTTTATGGTGCGATCAAAATGCTAATATCAAAACAGATTATCGTGAAGTGGTATTAAAGCCTTTAAGCAATGATGTTCAGGCTTTTCCTCCAAAAAAACGTGTTTACTAAAATTTAATAAATCAAAACTAAAATGGCAGAATTTACACTCCCAAAAAATTCACAAATCGACAAAAAAGCCGGCAAAGTTTTTAAAGCTAAAGAAGGCGCAAAAAACATTCGTACCTTTGAAATTTATCGTTATGATCCAGAAGACGCAGAAAAGAAAAATCCTCATATCGACAAATTTGAAGTTGATATGGATGAATGTGGGCCAATGGTTTTGGATGCATTAATTAAAATTAAATCAGAGCAAGATTCTTCTGTTACATTTCGTAGATCATGTCGTGAAGGAATTTGTGGTTCTTGCGCTATGAATATTGATGGCACAAACACCCTTGCCTGCACAAAAGCGATTTCTGATTGTAAATCTACTGACGTAAAAATTTATCCTTTACCACATATGCCTGTGGTTAAAGATCTAGTTCCGGATCTTACTCATTTTTACGAACAACATAAATCAATTAAACCTTGGCTTCAGGCTGAAGTTCCTGCAAATCAAAATAAAGAACGTTTACAATCGCCGCAAGATCGTGAAAAACTTGATGGTCTTTATGAATGTATAATGTGTGCTTGTTGCTCAACCTCTTGCCCAAGCTATTGGTGGAATGGCGACAAATATTTAGGACCTGCTATTTTGTTACAAGCTCAAAGGTGGATTGTTGATTCTCGTGATGAAGCAACCGACGAAAGATTGGATGCTCTTGAAGATCCATTCAAACTTTATCGTTGCCACACAATTATGAATTGCACCAATACTTGTCCAAAAGGATTAAATCCTGCAAAGGCGATTTCTTCAATTAAACAAGCAATTGCTGATCGTAAAGCATAAATCAAAATCTTCTTTGCAAGCGCGTTTTAATTTTATCTAAATTAAGGCGCGCTAAAATTTTAAGACAATTGCATGACAAATATTTTATTTCTTGGTTGCGGAAAAATGGGCTCAATTATTGCGCAAAATTTGTTTGAGCAAAAGTTTAAGAAAATTACAGCAATTAAGAAATCAGATCATAACAAAATTGCTGGAGTTAAATATTTAAAAACAACTTCAAAACTTCCAAAAAAATACCAAGCTGATTTAGTTTTTTTAGCCATAAAACCTCAAGATTCTCAAGAAATTTTAAAAGAATTTTCTAAAGCAAATATCTTTCATAAAAACACAATTTTTATCTCAATTTTGGCGGGAAAAAGAATCGCGTTTTTTGAAAAAATATTTGGAAAATCAGCAAAAATAATTCGTTCAATGCCAAATCTACCAATTGAAGATGGGCAAGGAATTTTTTCTTATCTTAGTAATAAAAATATCACCAAGGCTGAATCAGAAAAACTCGCAAAAATATTTACCAAATTTGGTTCGGCTTTTGAGTTAAAAGATGAAAAGCTTTTTGATGTTGTTACTGCAATTTTTGGCTCTGGACCAGCTTATATTTTTTTGCTGCAAGAAATTTTTACTGAAATTGCGGTTAAAAATAAAATTAACAAAAGTTTTGCTGATAATTTAATAAAACAGCTTTTTTTAGGCAGTTCTTTGATGTCGTGCAATTCTAATTTAGATTTTACCTCTTTACGTCAATCAGTTACATCAAAAAATGGAACTACAGATGCAGCGTTACAAGTTTTGCAAAGTAAATCTTCTTTAAAAAATATTTTTTCTGATGCCATTGCTGCGGCAATTAAAAGATCAAATGAATTGTCAAAATAAATGTCTGCAATAATTGAAATTTACACCGATGGTGCATGTTTAGGAAATCCGGGACGCGGTGGTTGGGCAGCAGCTTTAATTTATAAAGAACATTATAAAGAAATTTTTGGCAATGAGCTTCACACAACTAATAATCGCATGGAATTACGCGCAGTTATTGAGGGTTTGAAAATTTTAAAAAAATCTTCTGAAATAACTATTTATACAGATAGTAAATATGTGATGGATGGAATAACAAAATGGATTTTTAATTGGAAAAAAAACGGTTGGAAAGGTTCTGATAAAAAGCCGGTAAAGAATGTTGATTTGTGGCAAGAGCTCGATTTAGAAGTGCAAAAACACAAAATAAACTGGACTTGGGTTAAAGGTCACAGTGGTAATAAATATAATGAAATTGTTGATGGTTTGGCAAGAAAATCTGCTGAAGAAATTTAGTTATGCTATTTCTTTTTAGAATTCAGAGCACTTCTGCTATATCCATAACTAAAATAAACTGCTAATCCAATAATTGTCCAAACGGCAAAGTATTTACCATTTTCTAACAGAAGGTTGTAAATCAAATAGCTACAACCCGCAATGGCAAGAGGAGCGGTAATGAAAACTGCGGGACAGGTAAAAGATCTTTTGCGCTCTGGTTCTCTGATTCTTAAAACTATAACTCCAAGAGCCACAACTATAAAAGAAAATAAAGTTCCAAGGCTTGTGATATGGCTTAGAGTTTTTAATGGAAAAAATCCTGAAACCAAAGATACACACAGAGTAACCACTACAACGCTTACTGATGGAGTTTTAAATTTTTTACTTAATTTTGAAAAAGGTTTTGGAATTAATCCGTCGCGCGACATTACAAAAAATATACGCGATTGACCATAAATTAATACCAATAAAACAGAGGTTATTCCTGCAACCGCACCAGTTGCAACTAAAGCCGATCCAATATTATTGCCATTTTCACGAAGCGCACGAGCAAGAGGTTCTGGGTTGTTAAGGGTTGTATAATCAGCAATTCCTGTAAGCACTAATGAAACAGCTATGTAAAGTATAGCGCAAATTAGAGCAGAAAATATTATGCCAATTGGTAAATCTTTTTTTGGATTTTTACATTCTTCTGCAGCTGTTGCTACTGCATCAAATCCAATATAAGCATAAAATACTGTTGCTGCTCCAATAAAAATTCCACTAATTCCAAAAGGTGCAAAATTTGACCAGTTTTCTAGTTTAATCATTGGTGTTGCAATGATTAGAAAAATAAAAATTACTGCTAATTTTATGCCAACCAAAACTCTATTAAGAGTAATGCTTTCTTTGGTGCCACGAACTAGTAAAAGGCCGATAAAACATGTAATTATAATGGCTGGTAAATTTATTATCCCGCCACTTGAAGGTGATCTTATTAAGTGATTTGGCAAAGAAATTCCCGAAGTTTCTAATATTCCAACTACATATCCAGACCATCCCAAAGCGACAGTTGATGCCCCAACCCCATATTCAAGAATTAATCCCCAACCAACAAGCCAAGCAATAAATTCTCCTAAAACAGCGTAGGAATATGTGTAAGCACTACCTGAAACGGGAACCATTGAAGCCAATTCAGCGTAAGCTAAACCAGCAAAAATACAAACTATTGCTGCAATTAAATAAGAAATTGAAATTGCTGGACCAGCGTAAGTTGCGGCTGCAATACCAGTAATAACAAAAATTCCAGTGCCGATAGTACATCCAATACCAAGCATTATAAGATCAAAAGCACCTAAAGTTTTTTTTAGAGAATTTTCTTTTGATAGCTTTATAAGATCTTCAATATTTTTTTTACGAAATAAATTAAGCATCTATTTAGATTTGTTTAATGGGCTCTTATGATAAGTGTAAGTAAAATAAACAATTACACTCATAATAAACCATATTACAGAAAGGCTCCCAGTTTTTTGGAATAGCTGATAAACTAAGTAGCTACAGCTAATTACAGCTAATGTTCCAACAACAAAAACTGCTGGACATTTGAAAGGTCTTTTAGCATCGGGATGAGTTATTCTTAAAACCATAACCGCAATTGCAACCATTACAAAAGCAAATAATGTTCCAAGGCTACAAAGATCTCCCATAATTTGAATAGGAGTAAATCCTGAAATTAAAGCAGCAGTTACAGCAACAAATATGCATCCAAAAGCTGGAGTATCATATTTTTTATTAATTTTGCTAAATACTTTTGGTAATAAACCATCACGTGACATTACAAAAAAGATGCGCGACTGGCTATACATAAATACTAATAACACTGCCATTAATCCAGCAAGTGTTCCTGTTGCAACTAAAGCTGATCCAACATTACTTCCATTTTGTCTTAAGGCATATGCCATTGGTTCAGCATTATCTAGGGTTGTATAATGAACAATTCCCGTCAGAACCAGTGAAACAACCAGATAAACTAAAGCACAAATTAGTAATCCGCCAATAATTCCTATTGGTAGATCGCGATTTGGATTTTTACATTCTTCAGCGGTTGTAGCAATTGAGTCAAAACCAAGATAAGCAAAAAATATTGCTGCAGCACCAATCATAACGCCATTCCATCCAAATGGAATAAATTCAGCGTAATTTTCCATTTTAATATGAGGTGCAGCGAGGGCTAAAAATAAGAAGATAACGCCAAATTTAATGGCAACTAAAATTTTATTAACAAGTAAGCTTTCTTTTGTGCCGCGTACAAGCAAAAACCCTATAAACAAACATATAAATACAGCGGGAAGATTAATTAACCCGCCTTGTGAAGGAACAGTTGTGAGATATTCTGGAATAACCACTCCTGCACTTTTTAAAATACCCACAAAGTAAGCTGACCATCCAGCAGAAACAGTAGAAGCAGTTAGAGAATATTCTAAAACCAAACCCCAAGCAACAAGCCAAGCAACAAACTCGCCTAATGCAACATAAGTGAAAGTATAAGCACTTCCTGCTACGGGAATCATTACTGCTAACTCAGAATAAGCTAAAGCTGCAAAAATACAGACAATTCCCGAAAAAAGATAAGAAAGAGAAATTCCTGGACCAGCATATTTAGCAGCTGCAACACCAGTTAATACAAATATACCGCCACCAATAATACATCCAACAGCAAGCATAATCAAATCAAAAGCCGTTAAAGTTTTTTTAAGTGAATTTTTTTTTGCGCTAGCAAGAGTGTTCTCAAGAGTCTTTCTTCTAAATATTGATTTCATGAGATTATTCCTTTTTTGATTAATTGTAGGAGTTATTCATTTCCAACCAAAGCCTCATCAGCAACTTGCTTGCTGATTATTCCTTTTATAACTAAGTCGTTGATAGAATCTTTCATTAAGCACATACCAGATTTTTTGCTTAGTTCTATTATTGAGTTCATTTGAGGTACTTTGTCTTCACGAATCAGGTTTCTAATTGATGAATTAGCAATCATAATTTCATAAGCGGCGCATCTTCCTCCTCCTTCCTTTTTTAACAGACGTTGAGAAACAATCGCCTTGATTGAAGTTGATAACATTGTGCGTATAACAGGTTTATCTTCTGAGGGAAAAACGTCGATAATTCTGTTAATTGTTTGAGCGGCAGAGCTGGTGTGTAAAGTTCCAAGAACTAAGTGTCCAGTTTCTGCGGCAGTTAAAGCTAAGTGTATTGTTTCAACATCTCGTAATTCTCCAACTAATATAACATCTGGATCTTCTCTTAATGCACTTCTTAAAGCATTAGAAAAAGAGATTGTACTATTTCCAACTTCGCGCTGATTAATTAGTGATTTTTTATTTTTGTGAACAAACTCAACTGGATCTTCAATAGTAATTACATGATGCGCATAGCTAGAATTAATTTGATCAATTAAGCCAGCAAGAGTTGTTGATTTACCACTTCCAGTTGGTCCAACAACTAATACCAATCCTTTTTTAAAAGATGCCATACTGCGAATAACTTCTGGAGCGTGAAGCGTTGAAAGGCTTTTAATTTCAGTTGGTATTTCACGAAATACTGCAGCTGGTCCATAAATTGTACGAAAGGCATTTACACGAAAACGTAAATCTCCAGTAACTTTGATTGAGAAGTCTAATTCTAATCTTTCGGCATAAATCTTTTTTTGAACATCATTCATAATTGAGTTCAATATCGCCATGATTGCGTTATCATCTAAAATTGGAGCATCTGGAATAATAGAAATATCTCCATCAATTCTTAGCATCGGAGGTGATCCTGTAGAAATATGAACGTCAGAACATTTTTGCTTTTTAGCGTAAGTTAAAATTTTTTCTATCATGTAAAAAGTTATAGATTGTTTCTAAGGGCTTTTAAGCGTTCTTGTATTTGATTTATAGCAATTGAAGAGTTGTTGATGGAGTGGTTTTCTTCAACGTAAACATATTGCTCAATAGCTTTTTCATCTTGTCCAGATTTGT
The DNA here is from genome assembly GCA_964461905.1 of uncultured Rhizobium sp. Taxonomy (GTDB): domain Bacteria; phylum Pseudomonadota; class Alphaproteobacteria; order Rickettsiales; family UBA1997; genus UBA2645. Next base: position 12,350 of record CAYWVI010000024.1, read on the forward strand.
CATACATAACAGCCAAGTTATATTTGTATTCAATATTTTCTGGCTCAATTGCTACAGATCTTTCAAGAAGTTCTATAGCTTTTGGATAGTCTTTATTTTTGTCGTAAGCTAAGGCTGCTTGTGCTAAAATATAAGCTGAATCAGGATTTTGAGTTGTTAATCTAGAAAGTAGATAAGCGGCATCTTTTGGAGATTCTTCAATTAAAATTGATAGTAAGTTTCCAATAATTTCTTGTTGGTTATCTGGATTAAGTTTTAGCAAATCTCTGTATAAAGTTTTTGCCTGATTGTTTTGTCCAAGTTTTTGATAAACAACAGCTAAAGAAAATTTGCTGTAAGCGTTATCTGGTTCTGCGGCAATAATTTGTTTATAAAGCTCAACGGCAATTTCATATTGTCCAACAAGAGCAGAATTATAGGCTAATTTTTCTTTTTCTCTTAAATCAAAATTTTCTGATTTTGGATCAACCACGATAATGTCTATTTCACCATTTTTTTCTAAGGACTGAGAATCCCCAGCGTTAATAGTAAAGTCGCTGGTTTTTGTTGATTTTTTCTTTTTATAAACATCGATTTTTTCACGAGATTCTTTGTCAAAAAGAAGAGTTTTTTCAATCTCTTTAACCACATCATTTGTGCTTGCAACATCAGATGCTAAGGCTTGATAAGAAAAGACGTTAAAAGAAGCTAATGAGGCAAGAATTAAAAAGCTTTTTGGGCTGTTAAACATAGAAAAATATTTTGGAGGAATTTTAAAAAATCTCTAAAGCAGACCAACTTTTATTTTCCAAAAATTAAAAAATAAAGAGATGAAACAAATTAAAAATTAATTAAGAATTTATGAACTTTTTTAAGAAGGTAATTAGCTAACAGACTCTAAGAGTTAAATTTATTTTTAACATAAATCATAACTGCCATAATTGCTGCAGGTGTAATGCCTTGAATTTTAGACGCGGCTGAAATTGTTGCTGGTCGAAATTTATTTAATTTTTCACGAACTTCTAAAGATAAACTTTCGATTTTTGAGTAATCTAAATTTAGCGGAAGTTTAACATTTTCATCACGACGAAAAATTTCTAAATCACGTTCCTGACGCTTTAGATAAGAATTATAAAGCGCGTTAATAGAAATTTGTTTTTGAATTTTTTCTTCAATTTCTGAAATTTCTTTTGGCCATATTTTGGCGATTATATCAAAGGTAATTTCTGGAAATGAAAGTAGCTGCATGGCATTTCTAACAATACCATCTTGTTTTATTGTCACGCCAAATTCAGAAAGTTTATTTGGAGAAATTTTTAAGTTTTCTAAAATTTTTGTTGCTGATTCGATTTTTAGTTTTTTTTCATTAAAAAATTTTTCTCGTTCATTTTTTACAACACCAATTTTTATTCCCATTTCTGTTAAGCGAAAATCGGCATTATCAGCACGCAAACTTAAACGATATTCAGCTCGTGAAGTTAACATTCTATATGGTTCAGAAGTTCCAAGCGTTGTTAGATCATCAATCATAACACCAGTGTAGCTACTTGCGCGATCTAAAACAAATTCTTCTTTTGAGTTGTTTGCAACAAGTGCTGCGTTAATTCCCGCAACCAAACCCTGCCCTGCGGCTTCTTCATAACCAGTTGTTCCGTTAATTTGTCCAGCAAAGAAAAGCCCGCGAATTTTTTTGGTTTCTAAAGTTGGCAAAAGTTCGCGCGGATCAACAAAATCATATTCAATGGCGTATCCAGCTTGAGTCACTCGGCAATTTTCTAAGCCGGGAATTGTTCTTAAAAACTCAACTTGAACATCAAGAGGCAGTGAAGTTGAAATGCCATTTGGGTAAATTAAATCGCTATCCAAACCTTCAGGTTCTAAGAAAATTTGATGACGTTCTTTGTCGTAAAAGCGGTGAATTTTATCTTCAATTGATGGGCAATAACGCGGGCCAGTTCCAGAAATATGTCCGCCATACATTGCGGATTTTTGCAGATTATTTTTAATGATTTCGTGGGTTTTTGAATTGGTGTAAGTAATAAAGCAGCTTGTTTGTGGAGCTGAAACTTCGGTGCTTAAATAAGAAAATGGTTGTGGAGGATTATCTCCTGCTTGCTCTTCAAGATTAGTAAAATCAATTGAGTTTTTTTCTATGCGCGGCGGGGTTCCAGTTTTAAGGCGAGAGAGAGCAAAGTTATGATTTTCCAACATTTTAGAAATGCCGTAAGATGGCTCTTCACCAACTCTTCCAGCTGGAGTTTTTTGATCGCCAATGTGAATTACACCACGTAAGAAAGTTCCCGTTGTGAGAATGACAGTTGGTGATTTTATGGTTTTTTTATTTTGCAAAACTACGCCGCAAACCTCTCCATTTTTAACTTCAATATCTTCAACCGAGGCAAAAGCTATTTCTAAATTTGGATAGTTTTGTAAAATTTTATTTATCGCTTTTTTGTAAAGTTTGCGATCAGCTTGCGCTCTTGGAGAGTGAACTGCCGGACCTTTTGAGGCATTTAAAATTCGAAAGTGAATTCCAGCTTCATCAATTGCTTTTGCCATCACGCCATCAAGAGCATCTATTTCTTTAACGATTGTTCCTTTTGCAACTCCGCCAATTGCTGGATTGCAAGACATTTCTCCTAAATTTTCAGGTTTTTTAGTGATAAGAAGTGTTGAAGATCCCATTCTTGCAGAAGCGCATGCAGCTTCAACTCCTGCATGACCAGCACCAATTACAATAGTGTTATAATGTTGTTTAATTGGCATTTATTAAATTCTAATTCCAATATCATCTTGACTTTGAAGTGGACTTCCAATTTTTAGAGCGTTTCTGCCTTTTGGTTTGAAAATTGATTTTGGAATAACAGTTTCTTTGAGATTTGACTCTAAATACTTACAAACTGCTCTAGATGATGTTTTATCTTTTTCTGCATCCAACCCACTTTGATCCATCAATTTTTGGATAGCTTCTTTTTTAACGCCATTTTTTTGCAAGAAATCAAGAAGCTCTTTATCGTTTTCTGCTCCAACTTTTGATGCATCTGCATCTTTCTTAAATAATATAAATTTATAACTAACTGGAACCTCTTTAAGGTTTGAATCTTTATCATGAAGATTTCGTAAATACATTGTGTGACCTTCTTCTGGATACCATTTTCCATCAGATTTTCTTTTCATCTTTACAACGATATCAAACTTATCTGATAACGACAAAACTCTATCAAATTTATTTTCATTGTCAGAGGCTTTTTCATCAATTGCCTTTTCTGATTTGGCAAGAGAAACACAAGGAGTTGCGCGACCTTCAAATAAAACTGATGTTTTGCGTTCGCCACCAATCATTGAAACTGCGCTAACGCTTAAAGTTTCGTAACGCTTTTTGTTCCAATCGCTTAGATCTTTAGATGGTTTTGGCTGATGTTTTCCGTCTTTATCAATGTAATAAACTGTGTTTTTATCAATAATTAAATCGCCAGTTTTGTGCTTTTCCATTTTTAGATTTTCACCATCGTAAACAGGATAATCTTTATTTGCAGAAGCTAATTCAACTTTTACGTAATATTTAGTTCCTGGTTCAGTGCCAAGAATTTCAACATACATTATTTTTTTTCCTTCATAAGGACCATCGCCGTTTTTTAAACCTTTAAAAGTAACCGTCGCAATATTTTCATCTCCTTCGGATCTTCTGCAAGAAATGCCGGCATGTCTTCCTGTCCAAGCATCTACATTATTGAGAAAATGATCGAATCGTTCTTTTTTCTTTCCACGTATATCAAAATCGAGGTTGTAGATATTTGAGTTTTTGATAATCTCTTTCTCACGTTCTGAATAGCTAAGATCAACACATTTAGCGTCTTCATCAACTTCTTTGTAACTTGCTCTTTTTCTTAATTTATTTTGTTCCTTTGGAGTGATTTCTTTAATTTCTTCTTCAATATTTAATTCTTCATAAGAATTAACTTCCTCCATTCCAACAATATAAGAATATTGGGCTGCAAAGCTATAGTTATTCAACTGCTCAATTGCTTCAGATCTATTTGGAAATAAATTACTTAATATGTTTAGGCATTCTTTGCGACCAGATTCTGAGAAGGCACTATTGTCATAATTTAGAAGATTATTATTTTCCTTAACCTTTGCAAAAATCTCTTTGAAAAAATCAATAACATCTTCTTCGGTAACATATTTATCTAAAAGATCAGCTTTTTTGAATTTTTCTAATAAGTCTTTTTCATTAAAATTATTTTGAACTATTTCAGATTCAAAAATTTCTAAAGCGGCTTCTGGTTTTTTCCAATTTCTCCAAGCATTTGTAGAATCAGAATTTAAAGAATTTTCAGCGTTAGCAATTATTCTTGATAGCTTTCGAAATTCCTTATTTTTTAAGCTAAATTCTGGATTTTGCGAATCTTCTAAATCATCGTCGCCATATTCTGAATTAGCATATTCTGAGCCTTCTTCATATTCAGATTTATTATCATCAATAAAAAGAGATATATCATGTTTAATCTCTTTGAGTTTTCTAATTCTGGCAGTTGCTTCAAGTGATTTTTTAAATTCAATATCCGATTCTTTTAAAATCTGTTTTACAACTTCTGCAGAAACAATTTTAGTTGAAATTCCATGTTGCGGTGAAGAAAAAATTAGATGATGATCAATTGATTTATCGGCATTTTCTATGCGAGCAATTGTCATTGTTGGGTTTCTATATCTAGCAAAACTTCTGGCATCATCTATGTGATCATTAAGAGCTTTAATTGCATTTTCGCCTTTGTAATCAACAATTGCCAGCCCACTTTCGTGTAATTCTACCGGTTTTTGATCTGAAGAACCTTTAAGCTGATAAATAAAAACTTCATTATTTCTACTGTTAATATCTTCTACATAGCTTAAGTAATCATAATCACTTAATTCCGAAGTAGATAAACGTTTTGGCCAAGATTCTTTTGCTTTTTTGGCTTCTTGATCTTTTTTGATTTTTTCTTCCAGATCTTTCAGTTTACTTTCAGCCTCATTTTTTTCTGCTTCATTTTTTTTGGCTTTATTTTCAGCTTCCGTTTTTTGCGCTTCTAATTGTTTTGCAAGAGTCTCAGCTTTTGCTTTTTCTGCTTCGGCTTTATTTTCAGCTTCCGTTTTTTGTGTTTCTAATTGTTGTGTAAGAGCTTTAGCTTTATTTTCAGCAGCTATCTTTTCTTTCTCTAACTGCTTTGCATTTTCTTCGGCTTTCTTTGCTCTTTTTTTTGTTTCTTGTCTTTTATTTTCTAAATTAGCCAATTCTTCTTGATTTCTCTTTTCTACTTTCTCCTCAATTGTTTTTAGAGTTTGAGTTAAAAATGCAATTAAAGCAGCAGAATCTTGAGAGTTGTTAATGATTATTGGTTGACCAGAGTTGTTACCATTATTTGGTTGAAAAAATGGGCTAAATCCACCTCTATTGCGATTTCCAGTGCCAGTATTTCTTAATAAATTTTCATCATTTTTAGAACTAATATCAGAAGTATTTTTTGAAGAGTTAGTTAGTTCTTCATCTATCTCACTTAAATCATCTTCTGTAATTACACTTCTTTTAAGTGCTTCTTGCAGAAGATTTTTCATGGTCAAGATTGTCTGTTCCAAAGTTTCTCCCCGCCCTCCTTGAGCCTCTTGCTGATCCTGAAGTTTAGTTATGTCAGCTTTTAATCCACCAATTAAAGTATATATTCCTGCTAAATTATCATCTTTTGGAGTTTCATCTTTATTCTCATGAACACTAGATGTTTCAGAGCCGCCTTTTATTTTTTTATCAAGATTTTTTGGAATTTTTAAACCTTTTTTAGTTGTAGAGGTTTTGGTAGTAAGTTTGTTTCCATCATCGCTATGTACGCTTCCAGATGTTTTTCTTAGTATAGTAGAGTTATTTTGATTATGTTTTTTTAGATTTTTAGAATTCAACCCTACAACTTGTGAGTTATTTTCATTATATTGTTCTATAGATTTAATTGAAGGTCCTGGAGTTGGAGTTTTTGCCATAGATAATTTAGTTAAATTTATTACCTTAAATAATTGTCTGATTTTATTTCATTTAGTCGAGAAACGGTGCGTTTAAAGGCTTCGGCACCAGTTCCACTTTCATAAATTTTATTAGGAAGTGTTTTTGCTAAAATTATTAAATTGGTTTTTTTTTCGTAGGCCTCGTCAATAAAAAGAATAAAACGCCTAGCTTCATTTGCATCTTCTGGCAGAAGGCGTGGAATTTTCAACAAAAAAATTACTTTAAACCTTTCGCAGATTGCTTGGTAGTCGGAGGCGGAAAATTCAACTTTGCATAAATCGTCAAAATTAAAAACTGCTATATTTTTATAGGTTTTTTTAATTTTAATATCTCTGCCCCAAACCTTTATTTTAGTTGCTTTTAGCTGATTTTTATCGGTCATTTCAGAAATTATATTTTTAATTTCCTGACGGTTTTTTTTATTAGAAATAAAATAGCGTTTTGATAGTTTTTGAGCATAAATACTACGATAATCAATTGATGAATTAACGTGTAAAACATCACAATTTTTTAACAAAACTTGTTCAACAAATTCTAAAAAAACTTCACGCTGTAAGCCATTTTTGTAAAGCTCAAGCGGTTGAGAATTTGAAGTAAAAACAACAATAATTTTATTATTAAAAAGATAAGTAAAAATACGCGATAATAACATTGCATCTGCAATATCTAAAACCTGAAATTCATCAAAAAATATTAAATTATTTTTCTTAACGACTCGTTTTGTTGCTTCAATTAACTCGTCTTTAAATTTTTTAGGCTCTTTTCTAATGTCACGCAAAGCTTCGTGGATTAGTCGCATAAAGCTATTAAAATGAAAATGTGCTTTGTTAACGTTATTCACAGAATCAAAAAATTCTTTAACCAACATTGATTTTCCTCTACCAACTTCGCCGTGAATATAAAGGCTTGGTATTTTGCTTTTGGGTTCAAAAATTTTTTGCAGAAATCCTTTATTTGTTTGCTGTTTTATTGAATTTTTAAGTTGCAACAGACGCTTTTGCACAATGATTTGTTGTTGGTCTAAAATCATTTTTTGGTTAAAAAATTTTTGAACATATTATTGTCTAAAAAAAACAGCTTTGATGCTTCTTCAAAGCTGTTGCAGATAGTTTTTAAATTATATTGTTCGTCAAAAGCGTTTCCATGAATTTGTTTCAAATTTTTATAATTCTGAGAATTATTGCCGTAAGCAATTGCCAAGAGAATTACAGCAATTGCCAAAAATGGATTTGCGCTTGCTGAAGCTACGCGATATTCAAGTCTTGTATTATTTTTGCTGTTTGGAATGCGAATTGCGCAAGTTCTATTGTCAGCTCCAAAACTTAAATTTGTTGGTGCGCTAAACTTGCCATTTTTAAAAAGATTCAGATTTGTTGTTGTTAAAAATCTGGCATAATCTTCTGAATTTGGAGCTAAAATAATTAGCATATCATTTGTTTTTTCTAACAAAGAAAAAGCAACTTGCTGCAAAATATTTTTATCAAAATCAAAAATATTTTTTTCGTTTTCATGTAGTGAAATATTGAATTGCAGAGCATTGCCACAATCTTGCAAAAATGGTTGAGCGGCAAAAGAGGCGATTAAATTTTTGTTTTGAGTAAATTCGTTTATAAGAATTTTAGCTGATTCGATTTCTTCGCATAATTGCAAAAGATTAGATGTGAAACTGGTTTTAACTTCAATTTGCGAAACGCCCTGCTCTTTTTGAACTTCATAAATTAGAGAAAATTTCTGAGTTAAAATTTCTTTTAATTCAGAAATTAAATTATGAAGAAGTTGGGAATCGCAAATTGGTTCTTGGTTTTTTTGCAGTAAAAAAAATTCCAGCTCGCAACCAATTTTTATGGTTGGCAAGCCAGAATTTAAAAAATTATTTATGGCGTTAGATAAAATTTCCTGCCTTTTTTGAAGCATTCTAAGAATTGCTTTTTACCCATTCGATTAAAGCGGATTTTGGCAAAGCTCCAACTTTAGTATCAACAATTTTTCCATCTTTAAAAATCATTAAAGTTGGAATGCCGCGAACCATATATTTTGAAGGAATTTCTGGATTTTCATCAACGTTGCATTTTACAACTTCAATTTTTCCAGCTAATTCTTTTGATAATTCATCAATAGTTGGAGCTAATTGACGACAAGGTCCACACCAAGGAGCCCAAAAATCAACTAAAACTGGAAGTTTAGAATCTAACACATCTGTTTGAAAATTATTGTCGCTTGTTTCTTTGGTCATATTTTTTACTAAATTAAAGTTTAAGAAGTTTTGATTTTTATATTTTAAAGATTTTTAAACAACAGGCTGATGTTAAAGCTTTTTTGAGGTTTGCTTAAAGTGCTTGGGTTGGTTTCAGTAACGGAAAATCCAAAAATTGTGCAACAACCTTCTCTTAAAATTGAAGCTGATCGCGAAATTTCTCTGCCACGAACTATATCACGATTACTAGCAAGAGATAGGCTATATTTATTGCTTAGCTTTATTTTGGAAGAAAGCGTTAATTGTTCAGCTTTAGTTAAATTTTGTCTTGTGGTTTGAAGTAATAAATAATCTGCAGAAAAAGATATTTTATCAAAATTTATAGTTGAAGAAACTTGATTTACATCGTTTCTATAACTCGATTCATTTAACTGAAATATGTATGTAATCGAAAAATATTTTTTTGCTTTGTAAAGAGCCTGACCAACAATGTTTGATTTGCTGTTATTGGCAAAACCAGTTATTTTTGCATCTTGTTCATTTTCTGATTTTCTATATCCCTGACCAATTGTTAAACCAAACTGACCATAAACCTTATCAAAGAATGAGGTTTTTACACCATAGTTTAGTCGTTTTCCAGATTCGTTGCGATCAAAACCAGACAAACGATCAGAAACAAATAAGTTACTTACGCTTAACTCAGAATCGTTGCTATCTTCGTTTGGCAAAACATCAAAATTTTTGCGATAAGAACTAACAACAATATTTAACATCGGTTCAATTAATAAGGTGTTGCTTTCTGTTTTTTTGATTAATGGCAATTTCCAATTAAAAGAAAACTCTGGTTTGGAGTTAGTTGCAATTGTTTGATATTGATTAGTGCTAGCAGAGGTTGCTGGAATTGTTGCCTCTTTTAACCAGTAAAAGTCATTTTGCATTTTAGCGTTTAGACTAAACAAATTTCCGTGTAAATTAAACGGTAAATCTACCTCTGGTGTTAAGGTTGCGCGGCGATATTGAAGTCCGTCACGTCTTGTAATTGCTGTGACATTCGAAGTTAAGGCAAACTTTTCTTTAAAAAAGATTGGTTTGCTTTCAACGTGAGAATCGATTTGTGGTAAAATTGTTGGCTCTGTTTTTTGTAAAGTAGCGTTTTCTAATTCTTGAATTTTTATAACTTTAACAGCGTGATAATTGCGACCGTGAACATAATCTAAGTTAATTTTTGACGTAGTGTAATTTAGGAAGCTAAAATCATAATCTCGTAAGTAATTACGATCGCTCACCAAGTTTGAGTCAAAATCTAATCCAGTGTTTGTGGTAAAATCAAATAAACCTTTGCTCCGTATATTCCAACGATATGGGTTATCTGTTCGATTAATTACTGTAGAGTTATGAGTGTTGTTAATTTTGTTATTTGCTATCTCAGCATTGATTTTATACTCACCATAAGATGATTTATGTCTAAACTCGTTATCAATCATAATTTGATTATTACTGATACCAATTAATGGATTAATAGTTAAATCCATGTTGGGAGCTATGTAGAAATAATAAGGTATTTTAATACCAAGTCCTAAGTTGGTGCTTTTGGAATAAGATGGATTTAAAAATCCTGATTTTTTCTTTTTTGAAGGTAGTCCAACGCTCAAATATGGAGTATAAAAGATTGGTACATTGTATAGACGAACAACCCCTCCTTTACTTCTCATTACATCTTCTTTTCGATCTATTGTTGTTTGGTTTGATTTGATTGATAAGAGGTCTGATTTTTTTCCAGCTAAACTATTATCAGCACTAATTTCTGGATTTGGACAAAAAGAAAAAATAGGTTTTTGTAAAATGGTAATTAGTGGATCTTGGCGGTTAATTTCTGGTGAGGTTAAATAAGATCCATCGTTAAAAATAATGGTGCTTTCAAAAAATTTACCGCTGGAAAAATCTTCTTTAAGTTCAGCTTTTGTTGCCAGAACTTTGCCAACTTCAATGTCCTTAACTATTACATTTCCAACTGCGCGAATTTTGCCGTTATTTTTTTCATAAATTACTTGATTAGCATAAACAACGCTTGTGCCTTTTGCAATTTCAACATTTCCGTTTGCTGTAATAGTGTTTGTTTTTTGATCTCCATCAACAAAGTCTGCTTTTAAAACTGCGGGAATCGAATTTTCTCTACTTTTTTTAAAATCAGGTAAGGCAAATGATTCTGTTGCAAAAAAAACAACGGCTAAAAATTTTAGTAAAAATGTAAATTTGGAACCTGAATTCATTTAGATTAAGTGCAATTTTTTTGGTCTGCGTTTTTTAATCCAAATAGCAATTATCATTCTAGTTAAAATTATTGCCGAAAACATTGAGGCAGTAATTCCAATTGAAAGAGTTACAGCAAAACCTTTAACTGAACCATTTCCAAAAATATATAAAAACAAAGCCACAATTAAAGTTGTAATGTTTGAGTCGATAATTGTGCGGAATGCTTGATCAAAACCTTGTTCAACAGCTGATAAAACATTCTTTTTTTCACGAAGTTCTTCCTTGATTCTTTCAAAAATCAAAACATTCGCATCAATTGCCATGCCCATTGTAAGAACTATGCCGGCAATTCCGGGAAGAGTTAAGGTTGCTCCAATTAATGATAAAACCGCCAAGATAATTGCGATATTTACAACTAGCGCAATATTGGCAATAAAACCAAAAAATCCGTAAAATATAACCATAAAAATAGCTACAAAAGCCAAGCCAAAAATTGTAGCAATACTTCCACTTTTTATTGAATCTAAACCAAGTGAAGGTCCAACGGTTCTTTCTTCAATAACTTTTAAAGGAGTTGGAAGTGCGCCAGCGCGCAATAATAAAGCAACTTCATTAGCTTCTTTTGTTGTAAAGTTTCCAGAAATAACTCCAGAACCTTGAGTAATTACTGTATTAATTCTAGGTGCAGTTACTACTCTAGTGTCTAAAACAATTGCAAAAATCTTTCCAATATTATCTTGAGTAATTTGAGCGAATTTTTTTGATCCAACTGGATTAAAACGAAAACCAACCGCTGGCTGACCTTCGTGATAAGTTGCATTAGCGTCAATTAATAGATCGCCACTTAAAATTACTTCTTTTTGAATCAAATAAGCACGACCTTCATAATCAAACATTCTTTCAGTTTTTGATGAGTCAAAATCTGAATTTCCGCCGAAAGTTAGATCATCAACAAAGTGAAAAGTCATTTTGGCGGTTTTTCCTAAAAGCGATTTTAGGTCTGATGAATTTTCTACACCCGGAACTTGCAAAAGAATTCGATCTTTTCCTTGGGCTTGAATTGTTGGTTCTTTTGTTCCGCTTTCGTCAATTCTGCGGCGAATAATTT
>CAYWVI010000025.1:0-22753 GCA_964461905.1 uncultured Rhizobium sp.
AGACTCTGGCCTTGGAGGTGCTGCAGGCAATGACGCATCACCAACTTCAACTGGAACATTTTATCGATTTGCAGGTGGTGGTCATGCAAACAGCATAGGATGGGGTGGCGGATCTGGTGGAGGTGGTGCTGGTGGTGCTGGTACTAGCGGCAACGGAAATGGCAGCCAAGCCGGAGAATCTCCTGGTCCGGGAGGTGCTGGCTATTCTTCTTCAATAAGTGGTACAGCTAAATTTTATGCTGGCGGTGGCGGTGGCGGCAACCAAGGAAACTCTACTTCTGCAATTGGTGGCTCTGGAGTTGGTGGAAAAGGTGGAACTTCGGGAGCTGCTCCAACTGCTGGCACAGCTAATACTGGTAGCGGCGGCGGCGGTGCTGGAAATGGAAGTGGTGCAGCTGGCGGCTCAGGAATTGTGATCATCTCCTACTAGGAGATGATCTAAGCTGAGAGTCATTGCGCAACAAAGCTATGGAGGAAGCATTTCATGCTAAAGAAAACTTTTAGATAAGCAGAAAAGGTAAGAGAAAAAAGCACAAAAAAGTGCATTTTTAGTAACTCTGAAATTGGATGAAAATTAAGATATTATGAGCAAAAGCCAAACAGTACCCAAAAAGAAAGAATATCCATGGTTTGTTGAAACTTCTAGAGAGGCTGAAAATTTTTATTTAAAAGATTCTAACTTATCTAATTCTAAAAACCTTCCAATTGCTTCACCAATTTTTAGTGTTCAAAAAGAATATAACTCTGGATTAAAAGAAGAAAAAGAAGCCTATTTTAAAACAGAATTCCCCTTTCAACAAAAAATAAGAGGCAATGGTGCATGTTATTTTAACGCTTGTTTAACAGGAATTTTGAATAGATGCGTTAATGATGTAGGTAAATGGAATCAATTTAGAGAAAACTTAATTAACCACGGATGTCTAAAAATTGCTGATGAGATTGGCAAAGAAGGTAAAAATTTAACACGTCAAGAAGTAAATGATTTACTACAAGTTAGAGGTAATGACAATATTATAGTGCAACTTACTCATGAGATCTTGGTACCGTTTCATCAAGAATTTATTAATAAAAGGTTAAAATTGATAGAAGATCTAGAGGAAAGAATAGAGACAGAATCACTATCTGAAGACACTAAAGGCAATCTATTCAACGTAATTAATAGCTATAAAAAAGCCATTGATTGCTATATTACAACAGATATTGCATCAATTTATGAAGAATCAGATGTTTTGCCATTTATAGAATCTTTAACCCAAAATTTGGATCTAAGTTTTAGAACAATAGGTAAAAATGAACTTGAAATTAGTTCTGATTTTTCTGCAGAAAATATAGATTTTTCCAACACTATTTTTCTTTGGAATAGAAGCGGAAATGCTCATTTTGATCTTTTATACCATAAGTCCGATACCACACTTTTAGAAGAAATCTCTACTTTCAGAAACGATAAAGAAGGAAACAGGAAGAAATTTGATTTATTGTCTGAAGAAGCAAATTCCAAAATAGATCAATACTTATCTAACCCCTCAGAACAGGATAAAGACTTTAGCAAATTATTTAAAGAAATTAGCAGATCTAGCCCTTTAGATGACAAAAGTAGAGAGTTTCTTCTTAGCCTGATTGAAGAGTATGAGAAGAATAAAGCTTTAATAATTCAACAACGTCAACAAAACACAGACACCGCAACTAATACTACAGAAAATGCTACTGCAAACGCACTAAATATAATTTTAGCAAAACAACCTTTATCCGAAAGCATATACTCACAATTTATTCAAGATGTTCAAAATTCACTTATAAACAACCAAGACCCAAGTTTTAGACATTTTATCATTAATGCCGCTTTGGTTGGAAATTCAGATGTAATAAAACCTCTTTATGAAGCTGGAGAAGATTTTTCTGCAATAGATCTCTATTTTGACAACACCGCTCTTACTTGGGCGATTGCAAATGCTAATAATCAATTTGCCTATGATCTACTAGAATTTGCTCAAAAAAATGCAGATGCAACAATAGCAATCAATCACAAAACAGAAGGTTATAACACAGCTCTTCATCTAGCAGTAGCAAAAGGTTACTTAGACAAAGATTCTGATAACAGAAACGTAGGAAAATCGAATTTAGAATTAGTTAGAAACTTACTCAAGTGCGGAGCAGATCCAAATATTACGAATGATATTAATAATGACTCTGGATGCACTGCTCTTGATCTTGCAGTTGCAAGAAGAGATGTTGAAATGGTGCAAGAAATTTGCAATTGTGATATTTTAGATATTCCAACATTAGAATATGCTTTAAACACAACCATTAAAAAAGATTTTTCTAATTCAGTTAAGATTGTTAAAAACATTACATCGAAAATTCTTGAGATAGATCAATGCAATTTTACAGAAGAAGTTAGTCAACAAATTGAAGAAATTCTCAAATCAAAACTAGAACAAATATCGCCGCCGCAACAAGAAGAAAATCTTCAACAAAATAACAACAATTGGCGGTTTAGTGAAGAAATTGAAACTATCACGCCAGCACTAGAACCAAACACCATAATTGAGGTTATCTCGGCAGAACCAATTGTTACAAATCAACAAAGCATTTGGATAAATGAAGAGCGCGGCAATAGATTTAGGGTTATTTCTGGCGTTTATGAAAATTTCTTAGAAGAAAATCAAAATCTTCAAGCTCCAATAGGAAGAACATTTATTGGGATTCTTCAAAAAATTGCCGATGAAGAAAATTTAAACACAGACCAAGTTTTAGAAATAATTGATTTTGCTAAAAGAAGTGGCGGCACTAGTCGTAAATATAATCTGACTTCAAGACAATATGAAGATGAAGCAGCAGAATATATTTTTGCTAACACAGACCTACAAACAGCCCAAAGATTTTCAGCACTTTTTCAAAAAGAATGTGAGAAATGTGGGATTTATACAGGACGAGAAGGAGCAAATGTGAAAATGGTAGGGTTAAGATTAACCTTTATTCCTGATGATGTAGTTGAGTTTTTTCAGACAAAAGAAGATAATGATAATCAGCCATTTCTTAATTTAGTTTCAAAAATCCAAGATGCGGTAAAGACAAAAAAATCATCTCAAGCTGAAAACGATAACGAATCTGTTATCTCTTATTATTAAAATTAAATCGCCGCTAACTTCTCAATTAATCTAGCAAAAAAACTGCTTTTGGTTTCAAAACCATCTTTGATTTTTTCTTTTAAATGCAGGTTATATAAAAATACCAACATACCTAAAGAACATGAATGATTTGGGTTTAAAATTTCTGAAGCCACACCTTCTAAACGATTTGGATAGCCAATTCGAACGTTTTTCTCAAAAATTTCTGAAGCTAATTTATCAATACCAATAATTGAAGTTACACCGCCTGTTAAAACAATGTTTCCTAATTTATAAATTGGAATTCCTGATTTTTCTAAAACAACTTTTACTGACTCAAAAATTTCTTCTAAACGCGATTGAATAATATCACGCAATTCAGCACGGGTAACCTGCACTAACTCTTGCCCTTCACTATCAATAAATTTCATTTTTATTAATTCACGCTCTTCAATTGGCGTGATTAGCAAAGAACCATTTAGGTTTTTAATTTTTTCAGCTGCGTTAAAATTAATGTTTAAGATGGTTGAAATGTCTTTAGTAATGTGAACTCCACCAAGAGGCGAACTTCCAACATGAATTAATTTTCCTTCTAAAATTACAGAAAAAGAAGTTGAACTGCCGCCAATATCAATTAGCAAAGCACTTAAATTCATTTCATTGTCTGAAAGACATGAAAGCCCAGATGCGTAAGGTTCTACAACATAGTTATTCACTGAAAGCTGACATCTTTTTAAGCAGTTTTCAATGTTTTTGATTGTGGTTTGCGAGGTTGAAACAACGTGAAATTTGGCATAAAGAGTTTCACCTGACATATAACGTGGGTTTACAACAGGAGAAGAATCGTCAATGCGATATTGCAGTGGAATTAAATGAATTATTTCGCGGTTATTTTTTTTAAATTCTGCGCGAACTTTGGCAGCAAGAATTGCAATATCAGAAGCTTTCACAACATCTGAAGAAATTTTTGTGCTAACTTCTTTACGAGTAGAAGTAACCTGACTTCCAGAAATTCCTATCAACAAACGATCAATATTAAAACCTGCCATTCTTTCAGCTTCTGAAACAACATTGGTAATTGATTTTTGTGCTAGGCGCATATCAGAA
Organism: uncultured Rhizobium sp.; assembly: GCA_964461905.1. GTDB lineage: Bacteria > Pseudomonadota > Alphaproteobacteria > Rickettsiales > UBA1997 > UBA2645. Next base: position 4,215 of record CAYWVI010000025.1, read on the forward strand.
ATTGCGCTAGCCATTATACCACGAGATTCTTTATGTCCGTAACCAATAATTTTAATATCTTCACCTAAAATTGAGGCAATAATACACACCAATTTTGAAGATCCCATGTCAAGACAGGCAACTATTTTTCCTTTTTTTAAGTTTTTAGACATGGTTGAAGAAATTTAACAAAATTATAAAGCTTTTAATTCTTTTATCACCGAATCATCATATTCAAGATAAACTTTATCAGCGATTCGCAAATCAATTATTTTTAGTCCCAAAATTGATCCCGGCATGTTATAAATTTTTATCAAATTATTCCAAGCGTGAGAAATATCTTTTTCTGGAAGTTTAATTAAAAGACCACTTTCAAAACGTATATCCCATCTTCTATTTGAAACCCAAGTTGCCGAATAAACACGAGAACTTAAATTTGGATCAGCAGCAAAAATATTAATTAAAGATCTGGCATTAAAATTAGCGTTTTTGCCAGATAAAATTACCATATCTTTAAACTCTTCTAAATCTTCATAAGGTATTAAATTACCATCTTTATCTGTTAGATATTTTTCACCATCATTATGCCAAATTGCAATTGGCGTATATTCTGAAATTGTAATATTCAAAATATTTGGCATGTTGCGAGTTACAGTAACGTGCGAAACCCAAGATATTTCTGACTTTATACGATTTGCCAACATTTCAATAAGTGGCTGATAATCTTGAGAATCATCCTTTATAATCTGCTTTTGAACATCTTCTACAATTTCAATTATCTGATCTCGTGAAACGTGATTATTGCCACTAATATTAATTTCTTCGAAGTTACGATTATCTAAATTAAGATAGTGAAAAAAATAGAAACTTGTCTTCTTATAAGCCTTGTCGAGATAAACTGGTTTAAAGAATTTTAAAATAACAAAAATCAAAACTAAAAGCGTCAGAATTATCAGCAAAGATCTAATTATAATAGGCCAACAAACATTGTGCAAAAAGCTTCTTACTTTTTTTAGAAACTGATTTGTGAGAAGAAAATTTCTGATTTTTTCGTTCATCCTACGCGAGACTCTTTAATCAAAAATTCGACGATTTCTTCAAAAGAAATTCCAACATGCTTAGCAATTTTTGGAACTAATGATGTTGCTGTAAATCCCGGATGTGTATTTACTTCAAGTAAGTAAAAATTATTATCACCACCATTTTTATTATTTAAGATAAAATCAATTCTACTAACACCTCTACAACCAACAATTTCATGGCATTTTGCCGCTAATTCTAAAACTTCTAAATATTTTTCTTTGCTGATTTCTGCTGGCATAATGTAGTCAGTCATTCCTGCAGTATATTTACATTTATAATCATAAAACAAACCATGCGGTCTTATTTCAATTGCTCCTAAAGCTTTATTTCCCATCACGGCAACTTGTATTTCTTGACCAGCCAAATATTTTTCTACAATAATTTCATCGCCATATTTCCACTCATATTTTGAGAAATCAAAATTGTTTTCTGGCAAAATTACTTCCACTCCAACACTAGATCCTTCATTGATTGGCTTGATTACAAAAGGTTTTCCAACACTAGCAATTTTTTCTAAATTTTGAGTATTTTCGCCTTTTTTTAAGATCTCATAATGAGGAACTTTTGCTCCAACTGTAGCACAAATTTTTCTGGTTAAAACTTTGTCCATACATAAAGCTGAAGTTAAAACTCCAGAATGAGTATATGGAATTTCTAAAATATCGCAAACGCTTTGAATTCTGCCATCTTCACCAAATTGACCGTGAAGAGCGTTAAAAACTATATCTGGTTTTATCTCTTTTAACTGATCAAAGATTTTACGAGAAAAATCAATTTTAGTTGCTTGATATCCAAGGCGAATCAAAGCCTCGTAAACAGCTTCGCCAGAACGAAGAGAAACTTCTCTTTCTGAATTCCAACCACCAAGTAAAACTGCAATATGTTTGTTTTTCATTTTATTTATTATCTTTTTTATCTTCTTGATCTGCGATAGAATTTCCTTGTTTTGCATCAGCCTCTAGGGTGCTGCTTGATTTTAATTCATCAATTACATAGGCACAAAGATCTTCAAAAGAAACACGGTTTTTAGTGGCAATATCAGCCAATTTTGCAAATGAATCCATAATATCAGCAGGAATATTTCCACCTCTAGTTTGACTTAACCATTTACTTTGAAAACTAAGAGGATGACCTGAGTTTGGAGCTGGCTCTCCAACATAAAGCGTTACGGGAGATTTTTGCCCGCCAAAATCACAATTTGCCGTAAATTTTTTTACCATAATTTAAAAATCCAAAATTGTTGCAACAAATGCACCATTACCAAAACCATCTTTTTTATAGTTTAAGCTACTGCCAAAACTTATTTGCTCGTGATTAAAAGATAACTTTTTTACTTTGCCATTAATAAGTTCAACAAGTGCCTGACCAGCTGCTGTGTCCCATTCCATTGATGGTCGAAAGTGTAAATAAAGATTAGATTTTCCCTCAATTAAATGTATAAATTTAATAGCTGAAGACATTTTTGTTATTGAAAAATTATTTTTAAAATCAGGGTGTATTATTTCGATATATTTACTGACATCAACTTCTTTGGTTCGCGCACTGGTTATAATTCTTAAGGACGAAATTTTAGAATTGTCCAAAGTTATTTCTTCTTCTTTTAAAGAATCTCGCAAAATAACACGATTCTCATGATCGGAAAAAATCATTTTTCCTCCCTCAAAAACAGGAGCATAAATTAAACCAAAAATTGGACGAGAATTTTTTACTAATGCAATATTAACCGCAAATTCTGAACTATCTGAAACAAAGCTAGATGTACCATCTATTGGATCTATTAAGAAAAAAACTTCACCTGCAATTTCTCTCAAATTTCCTTCTTCGCAAATAATTGGAATTTGAGGAAATGCTTTTGATAGCTCTTCATTTAAAAATTTACTAACTGCAATATCTGCAGATGTCACTTTAGAATTATCTGGCTTTTTGGTAACTACAAAATTCTTTTCTCTAAAAGCTAAAGCGGCTATTTCTCCAGCTTTAGTGGCAATTTCTACTATTTTTTTAGTTTGCTCTAAATTGAAAAATCCCGACATTTATTTTGTAGATTTGATATAAAATTTACTAACGACTTTCCCTACAAAAAAAGAGGATGCAGCCGCAAAAAATAAAAACGGAAAAGCTAAAATTGGCTGACTTGATGTTTCAAGAATAACCATTGCCGCTGTAAATGGCATACCCAGAGTTGGACTTAAAAATGCTGCCATTCCACTTAAAATAAATATTCTTGGATCGATAGTAGTCATTAAGCTACTAAAAATAGATCCAATTCCTGCGCCAATTCCAATTGCAGGAGCCACCAAACCTCCAGCACAACCAGAAATAAAAGTTGCGGCTGTATTAACTATTCGAGCAATAGTTTGGCTATATGAAAGCGCAATACCCTCACTAACAAGAGCATCTCTTGCAGTTTGTATTCCACCACTAAAAGAATAAACTCCGCCGTAAATACTCATTATAGCAACAATCAGACCAGCTAGAATTGGTATTGCGTGCCAAAAATGTGATTTTATTGCATCAATTTTTCCATATAAAATCACGCTAAAATGCTTAAAAGACAAAGCTATAACTCCACAAAAAACAGCAAGTAAAGCAATAACTAAAACTTCATATCCAAACCAGAAATATAAATTGTGAACAAAGAAAATTGGTTCTGATTGATGTAAAACAAAAATCACCACAAACAAAACCATTACCGTCCAAAAAATATCATTTAGAAAATTTTTTGTTTTTGACAAAAATAGTTTTTCTACAACATAAATAAAACCAGCGATTGGAGCATGAAAAGCGATTGCAAAACCAACCGCACTTCCTGCAAAAATCCAAGATTCAAAATTAATTTTTGGCAAAACTCTTTTTAATTTTTGAGCAATAACTGCAAAAATACTTGCCGACATATAAACCGATGGAGCTTCTCTTCCCAAAGCTCCACCACCAAATGTTGCAAGTAATGAACTTGTTATATTCACAAAAACTGAACGTGAATTTAGTTTACTTGATAAATTACCTAACGATTCAGGATTTTTCTTTAAACGCAGCAAAGAAGCATCAATGTGATTGGCGGTATTTCCTGAAGAGCTACGAGCAAATTTTCTACAAATATAAGCTGATAACCAAAAAAATATTGGAGCAAAAATAAAAACTAATTTTGGATCTTCTTGTAATCTTGTTTTGGCTAAAATTTCTAACTCAAAAAAAACATTGCCATATTTTAAAACCACAAGTGAAACAAAAGCTGCTGTTACAACTATTAAAAATATTTCGTAGAAACTTTTCTGATCTTTGTTTGAAGTCACTTTTGGTTTTAGAATTTAGTTTGTTATAATGAGCATTATTTTGTTTGAGAATATTCCTTTGCCAATTCAGCATAATTATCGGCTGAAATTTTTATGTAGGCTTTTTCTTCCTCTGTCATATCACGAAAATATTTTGCTGGGTTTCCTGCCCAAATTTGACCTGTTTTTACAACCTTTTTTGGAGTTAAAACCGCACCCGCCGCAAGCATACCAAATTTTTCTACTCTAGCTAAATCCATAATAACAGAACCCATGCCAACAAAAGCATAATCTTCAATTATGCACGCATGAATTATTGCACCATGACCAATTGTAACATTGTTTCCAACTATAACTGGAGCACCTTCTGCACCAGTTTTATTTTGCGCATGATTTGGGCGTGTTCCATGAAAAACACAATTGTCTTGAACGTTTGTATTATCACCAATCACAATTTTGGTAACATCACCACGCATAACACAACCATACCAAATTCCTGAGTTTTTTCCTATTTTAACATCACCAGAAATAATGGCATTATGTGCAATAAAAGCTGATGAATCAATTTGCGGCAAAATTCCGCGATAAGAAATTATATTTTTCATTTTACTAAATTTTAAAGTTGAACAAGGTCTTCAAATTCTTTAATAGCATAGCGATCAGTCATTCCTGCAATGTAATCAGCAATCAAAATTGCTAAATCTTTTTTGTTAGAAATATTATTAGCAATTTCTGCTCTCTCTTCTGGCAAACAATTTGGATTGGATAAATAAAAATCGAAAAGCCCGCCAACAATTTTTTTGGCGTTTGCCGTCATACGATTAACCGTTGAATGACGATACATATTTTGCATTAAAAATTTTTTTAAAGCTTGATGCGCAACTTCCATTTGAGGTGAAAAATGCACCAAAAATTTACCAGATTTTCTAACGTCTAATTCGCTTTGAATTTTATTGTCGGAAAGATTTTTTTGTGTATTGGAAATAACATCCATAACCATCGCTAAAGTGAAGCGTTTCTTAGCTTCTCCAACCAACAACTCTCTTTTTATATTTGGGTATTTTTCTAAAATTTCACGATAAATCTCACCAATCAAAGGCAATTCTAGTAAATCTTTTGGCTCAAACAAATTTGCTCGCAAACCATCTTCAATATCATGATTATTGTAAGCTATATCATCAGAAATTGCCGAAATTTGCGATTCAAGCGACGGAAAATTTTTAAGATCTAAATCATACTTTTGGTTATATTCGTCGATATAGTAATGCAGCTTTGAATTTTCTGCAATTGGACCATTATGTTTAACTACTCCTTCCAACATTTCCCAAGATAAATTTAAGCCTTCAAACTCAATAAAACGCGTCTCTATTTTGGTAATAATTTTTAAAGTATGCGCATTGTGCGAAAATCCGCCAAACTCCGTCATTTTCTCATTTAAAGCGTCTTCTCCAGCATGACCAAACGGTGTGTGACCAAGATCGTGAGCTAACGAAACAATTTCAGCCAAATCTTTATTAACTTTTAATGCACCAGCAATCCAGCGAGCAATTTGAGCAACTTCTAAAGAGTGAGTAAGTCTGGTGCGATAATGATCACCTTCGTGATTTACAAAAACTTGTGTTTTATATTGTAGGCGACGAAAGGCTGAAGAGTTGATAATACGGTCACGATCACGACCAAAAACTGAACGATATTTTGCATCGTCATAATTTTCTAAATAAAGTCTTCCTCGTGATTTTTCTTCATCAACTGCGTAAGGTGCTAGTTCAAAATTTATCATTTTATTTTCTTAGTAAATAACCTTCTGTGCTGTTAACTTCGCTTTTTACGATGAATAATCTTCTACTAGGATTAACTCCAAGAATTGCTTGTTTAATATCTCCCAATATAGCACGAGAAGAGTAATAACCATGACCCAAACCCAAAGCTGGATCATCAATTGAGCTAACATTAATTACATCAATATTATCAAACGATGCACAAGCTCCCAATCTTTCTCCGTTATTAAATGTTTTTGAAGCTATCATCGCCTTGTCATTGTAAGAACAATAAAGAGTAGTATTATCGCTAACTTTTTTTATGTTTTTTACCATTATTCTAAAGTCATTCACGTCAAAATCAGGAGCGTTCAAAATAAGATTATTAATTACCGTGTTTTGTAAATTACTATCAGCAATTTCTTTTAAAGCTGGCAACACAACTTGATGACCCATCGAATGAACCATAAGATTAATTTTTAAATTCTGATCTTTTAAATCGCTCAAAAACTTTTTAAAAATAACCACCGAAGATTTAGCATTTAGTGAATTATTTTCGTAAGTTTTATTTAAAAAACTTTGTTCAAAAAAACCATCCCCCGCTCCTGCTGGCCAAGTAAAAACAATCACTGGACCTTGATATTTTAGATCGTAAGCAATTTGTGACAAACGCAAAACCGCTTCTTCAAAACGCACATTAAAACCGTGAACAAAAACCAACGGAACACGATTTGAAGATTTAATTTTGGTGACTAGGTCCTGAAACTCTAAAGATTTTGATTCTAATATCTTAAAATAATCTTTGGATGATTGACGATTATCTTTTGCCAAAGGTATTTCTCCAACAGCATGGTTTTTAGGCACATTAATTTTACAAATACCTGATTTTATATTGCTATCTGCCGTTACCATGAAGTTATTATCGCTACATATAAAGGAATTTGTTTTTGCCTTACGATTGGTCACAACAAAAACTTCAATAGCTTTTGTTTCGTCAAAATTATCTTGAAAATATGTATTCCAAATTGGCTGCAGATCTTTTTGAACATTTTCATCTACAACTCTTCCTTTGCAGCCTATAATCAATAACACAAAACTAAAAATTAGAAAACCTTTCTTCATAAAATTATCCTTAACCACATTTAAATTTATCCAAAACTTAGACTCAGATTGAGAGATCTATGAAAATTCTTTAGCAAGTAAATTGACAAGTCAATTTTGCTACATAGTTTTTTGGCAAGATTCCACCAAACAGCCCGTTTTTAAAATAGTTAAAATTAACATTAAGGTATTTCAAATGAATAAAAAATTCTTACAGTCAGTTGTTGTTGGTGTTATGGGCCTTAGCCTTGCCACTTCTTGCTCTTTAATGAAAAAAGAATCTCATGTTTGCGGCGCAGAAAATGGATGTGCTGCAAAAAAAGATGAAGCACATAAATGTTCTGCTAAAAAAGCTGAAGCTAACAAATGTTCTTCTAACAAGTGTTCTGCTAAAAAATCTGAAGCTAATAAATGCTCTGCTAATAAATGCTCTGCTAATAAATGCTCTGCTAATAAATGCTCTGCTAAAAAAGACAAAAAGAAAAACTAGTTTTTCTTATGCAATCATGCAATAAAACCAATCCCAGCAATATCGCTGGGATTGGTCTTAGATCTCCTCATTTTTCCCACATATTAAAAAACCACAAAACAATTTCTAAAAAAGTTGGTTGGTTTGAAGTTCATAGCGAAAATTATCACGATATTTCAGGTCAACCTTTTAAGAACTTAGAAAAAATCAGAAAAAATTTTCCCATTAGCCTACACTCAGTTGGAAATTCTCTTGGATCAGCTCAAGGCTTGGATTTTAATCACCTAAAAAAATTAAAAAATCTTATCAAATCTATTCAACCATTTTTGGTTTCAGATCATATTTCTTGGGGAAGAGTTGATAAAAAACATTTAAACGATCTATTACCATTTCCATACACAAAAGAATCGCTAAAAATAATTTGTGCTAATGTTAATAAAATGCAGGATTTTCTTGAATGTGAAATTCTTATTGAAAACCCTTCCGCCTATTTATCGTTTAAAACACAAGAATTTGAAGAGGCTGATTTTATTAATGAAATCACCAAAAAAACAGGATGTGGTTTGTTACTTGATGTAAATAATATTTTTGTTAGCTCACAAAACTGCACAGCTTTTGATCCTAAAAACTACATAAAAAATCTTAATAAAAATATTGTTAAAGAAATTCATTTAGCAGGACATACAAAATCAAAAATTTTTGATGGCAAAAAAAATAAGCCAATTTTGATTGATACTCATAATGACTTGGTTTGCAAAGAAGTTTGGGAAATTTATAAAATGTCTGTAGAAAAATTTGGATCAGTGCCTTTTTTAATTGAATGGGATCAAGATTTTCCAGAGTTTCAAGTGCTGATAGATGAAACAAAAAGAGCTGAGAAATTTCACAAATGACAAAAAAATTACTTTCCACACAACGCCATTTTGCAAATCATCTAAATCTTAAATCCAAACAAGAGATTTTAAGTGAAATTCCTTACTCAAAAACTGAGGCAATAGCACGCTTAAACGTTTATCGTAACAATGTTTATGGTGGATTTGAATCGGTTTTATTGTCAACTTTTCCAGTGGTAATCGATATTTTGGGAAGCAAGAAATTTGCCTCACTTTTCAAAAAATATTGCGACAAATTTCCTTCAAAAAGTGGCGACTTAAATCAATTTGGAAAAGATTTTCCAAAACTTTTAGCTTACGAAAAACCTATCTATTTAAAAGATTTAGCTCAACTAGAACTGCTTCATCATCAAGCATATTTTTTGGTAAAACCTGATAGAGAATTTGCTGTAAAAAAATTACAAAAATTACCAAAAGAAAAATTCTCTGAGTTAGTTTTTTTTCTTGATAAATCCTGCTTTCTTTTCTCTTCAGAATTCGCCGTTTTTTCTATTTGGAAAAAAAATTCTAAAATTAAAAACTTTCAAAAAGATCAGTATATACTTATAAAAGCTGACGATATTTTTTTACTAACAAAAGAAGAATTTAGGTTTTTGCAATTGGTAAAAAAAGAAAAAACACTTTTTGCTATTTATGAAAAACTTAACAAAGAATTTAAAAAATCAGTTGATATTGGCGCATTACTCCAAAAATTCATTTCTGATGGTACAATCATAGATTATGCGTGAATTTAATCTTATTGAAAAATTCTTTAAACCCTTAACCAACAACAGCTACGCCGCTCAAAATCTTCTTGATGATGTTGCAAAAATTTCTCTTAAAAAAGATGAAGAATTGGTTCTAAGCAAAGATGTTTTTGTTGAAGATGTACATTTTTTAAAAAAAGATGGTGGATTTAAAATCGCTTCAAAACTGCTACGCACAAATTTATCTGATCTTGCTTCTTCTGGTGCAACACCACTTTTTTACATGTTAGGATTTTCTAAAAACTCTGATACTGATGAAAAATTTTGCCGCGAATTCACACTAGGATTAAAGTCTGTACAAGATGAGTTTAATCTGAGCTTAATTGGAGGAGACACAGTAAAATCTAAGAAACTTTTCTTTTCTGTAACAATTTTTGGAGTGGTTAAAAGAGATCAAAATTTATCACGCAAAAATGCTAAAATTGGAGATTTAATATTTGTGTCTGGCACAATAGGAGATGCCTTTATTGGCAGAAAAACAGCTTTTGACCAACATACAATTAATCGCCACTTTTTTCCAACTCCTCGTATTAAGCTAGGTAAAGAGTTACTAAAACGCAATTTATCAAACTGCGCCATCGACATATCTGACGGGCTTTTGGCTGATTTAAATCATATTTGCCAAGCTTCAAAACTTGATGCAAATATTCATCTTGAGAAAATTCCATTTTCTTCTTCAGCACAGAAATTTTTTGAAACAAATTCTAAAATAAAGCCCCTAGATTTATTAAGCGGAGGCGATGATTACGAAATCATATTTTCATCATCCGCAAAAAATCAGAAAGAAATTTTAGCTTTATCAAAAAAACTAAAGCTTAATCTGGCTTGTATTGGAGAATTTAAAAAACCTGCAAACAAAAATTATTCTGTAAATTTATTCAATTCTTCAAAGAAAAAAATATCTGTAAAAAAACTTGGTTATGAACATTAAAAATCTTATTTCAAAAATAATAAAACCATCTGAAGAAAAATACGCTGGATCTTTTCGCAGAAGCACCGCTTCATTGATTGATATTTGGATTGTAATGTTTTTGCGCGCCGCAACAATGCATTTGCTTGGAAAATTTTGGCTAGAAGCAAAATTCTTAACTTTAAAACAAGATTTTATAACAAATTTTGGCACTGACACTCCAAAAAACACTCCTGAACATATCAATTTTATTATGAATAGTGATGCATTTTTTTGCTTAGTAATTTCTATTCTTATCGTGATTTTAGTTGGCGCGATTTATCACGCTTATTTCAACTCTTCTGCTTGGAATGCCACAATTGGCAAACGCATCATGAAAATTATGATTTTAAAAGAAAGTGGACTAAAAATAAGTTTCTTGCGCGCAATTTCTCACTATTTTCTTTCGATATTACCATTCATTTTCATAACTTATCTGCTCAGCTTTAAAGCCCAAAATCAGATTTCATTTTACAATGCTATTGCCGCTTCTGAGCTCAATGTATTCTTAACTCTTTTGTTTATAATTTGGATGCAAATTCATCTTTTTACCAAGAAAAAAACCACTGTTTATGATATGATTTGCAACACCGTTTTAGTTGGCGGAAGATCTAGTTCAAAATTTCCATGGAGTAAAATTTTATAAAGGATAAGTAATGATTTCAGTATCACAAAAAACAATTAATAGCAAAATAAGCTGCAGCGGAATTGGAGTTCATAGTGGTGAAAAAGCATCTATTACTCTTCATCCAGCACCATGCAATACTGGTATTATTTTTAAAAGAATTGATCTCAAAGGAGACAATGAAATCAAAGCAGAATATCAAAATGTTACCAGCACCAATCTTGGTACAACTCTTTCAAATCAATCTGGTGCAAAAGTTTCAACTATTGAACATTTTATGGCAGCGGTTTGGGGATGCGGAATTGACAATTTATTGATTGAAATTGATGGACCAGAACTTCCAATTATGGATGGCAGCTCTGAACCTTTTGTATTTTTAATTGAATGCTCTGGAATCAACATTCAAAACGAACCAAGAAAAGTTCTTGAAATTATGAAAAAAGTTCGAGTTGAAGATGGTGACAAATTCATCGAGGTTTCGCCTTCAAAAGATTTTTCAGTAGATCTTCACGTTGATTTTAATCATCCAAAAATTGGCAACCAAAATCTTGATTATCACTCAAATTCAAGTTCATTTAAAAATGATATTTGTCGCGCCCGAACTTTTGGCTTTAAACATGAAATTGATCAGTTGCACAAAATGGGTTTGGCAAGAGGTGGTTCTTTAGACAACGCCATTTTGGTTGATGAAAACGGCATCGTAAATAAAGAAGGTTTGCGCTACCAAGATGAGTTCGTGCGCCACAAAACTTTAGATTTCATCGGCGATATTTACTTGGCTGGATACTTTATTTTAGGTCACTTCCAAGCCTCAAAAGCCGGACACGGAATTAACAACAAACTTCTCCACAAACTTTTTGCCGACAAAGAAGCTTGGAGAATTGTTTAAAGGCGTTAAAGCCGCCTTTCAAACAGAATTGCGCTGCGCTTTAAATCGAAGAAGATTCTGAACCAAGCTCTTGTTAGATCAGTCGTAGAAACGAAAGTTTCTAGGGGATTATTTTCTAACTTTTCTTGGTAAAACAAAGAATGTGTTTTCTTCGATACCTTTCATATCGGAAACTAGAACTTCTTGGGTGGAAATTTCTTTGATTCTTTTGATAACATCTTGCACCAAAACTTCTGGGGCGGATGCGCCTGCTGTGATTCCGATGTTTTTTACGCCGCTTAACCAATTTGGGTTAATGTCTGCGGCTCCGTTAATTAAATAAGATTTCAAACCACATTCCTCGCCTAAATCACGCAAACGATTTGAGTTTGAGCTATTTTCAGCTCCTAAAACTAATAAAATTTCAACTTGTTTTGCCAATTCTCTAACTGCGTCTTGACGATTTTGCGTAGCGTAGCAAATGTCTTTTGTGGCAAGACCTTGCTGCATTTGAGGAAATCTTTTTTCTAAAACATCAACAATTTTTTTAGTATCATCAACACTCAAAGTTGTTTGAGTTACGTAAGAAATTTTCTCAGGATTTTTAATTTCAACTTTGTGCGCATCTTCTTCATTAGTAACCAAAATTACTTCTTTTTTTACACGACCGCTTGTGCCTTCAACTTCTGGATGTCCGCGATGTCCGATTAGAATAATTTCATAACCTTCTTCTTCATATTTTTTTGCTTCGCGGTGAACCTTGCTAACCAAAGGACAAGTGGCATCAATTACATCTAAATTTCTTGCTGCCGAATCTTCTTCAACCTTGTCGGAAACACCATGTGCTGAAAAAATTGCAATTGCACCATGTGGAATTTGATCAACTTCATCAACAAAAATTGCGCCTTTTGCACGCAGAGATTCCACCACAAATTTATTATGCACAATTTCGTGACGCACATAAACTGGCGCACCAAATTTGGCTATCGCTTTTTCAACGGTTTCAATAGCACGAGTTACTCCCGCACAAAATCCACGAGGTTTTGCAAGAATTATGTTCATTATGTTGTTTTAGAAAGGTTGACTTGTAAAAAATCTTTTGCGAAAAAGTAACTCCTTCAATGATGCAAAGATCTTTTTGCTAAATTATTTAGCTATTAATAATTTTGTATCAAAATGATAAAAATGGTCAAAATCATAATGTTTGGAAAAAATAATCAAAAGGCAGCAGAAAATCAATCTCGTAGTTTGAATTCATTTCAAGAAACTGAACAACAATATGGCGATGATCGCTATGATGGACTTCTTGATTTAATGGGTTTTAACAATTCTGAAAAACCAAGTTCTGAATTTACGCTCTCTTCTAAAGCTTCGCTAGGTAACAATGCATTAGAAAAAATTCTGTAAATACATTACCAAATTTTTCTAAAGTTTGGTATGTTTGCTTTATTTCTTCTTGTTACTTTCCATTTCTTTTGCCAGTTCAATTAGGTCATCTGCTCTAAGCAGTTCTAACTTGGAACTTTGCACTAATTTTTCTTTGGCATTTTTAGCATATTTTAAGCATTTATCACTTTGACCAATCAGCAAATTATATTCTGCTAAAGCCAAAAAAGATCTACCTTCATCATTCATTTTTGAATAAGCATTTGCCAATTGTTTGAATAAAAATGGACTTTCTATTTCAAAAATTTTTGCTTCTTCCAAACGTTTAATTGCCAATTTTAAAAGATCTAAATCATTTTGCTGCAACTCAAGAATTGCTGATGCAAAAGAGATTTTTGCCTGCGCTGAATCTTTTGCTGACAATAACTTAATCGATTTATCATAAGCTAAAATTGAATTAGAAATATCGCCGCTTTCAAAAAGAATTTGTCCTTTCATTTCAAACAAAAAACCTTTTTCAGAATTACTGCGCTTTTTTTCATTTAAAATTGGATCAAGCAAATCGATAGATTCTTTGATTTTTCCTTTATGAAAAAGAGCAATCGATTTTTTGTAATTTGATAACTCGTCATTTTGATTTTTATATTTAGCAAGAACCTCGTCTGGATCATCAATAAAACCCTCTAACTTTGCTAAAACCATATCCATTTGACGCTGCAATTTTTGATTTATTTTTTTGTCAGAATAATTTTTATCAGCTGTTCTTGCTTTGATTAAGTCAATACGTTTACGACTAATTGGATGTGACAAAAGATATTCATCAATTTGACCTTTATAACCAATCATCTCTTTTTCAAAAAGTTCTAATAAATTTATTAAACCATTTGCAGGATATTGCATTTCATCAAGATATTTAATTGCGTAATTATCTGCGGCTTCTTCTTGAGTTCTGGTAAATTTTGCATAAAGCCTTTCTGCACTATTTGAACCGCCAGCAATTAATGCCATTCCTGCATCGGGAGATCCTGCAACAACCGCTCCAATTCCAAGCAAATAACTTAGAAGCATTGCATTTTGTGCTTGTCCTGCAGCTTCAGACGATCTTGCTAAATGACCTGCGGCAATGTGTCCTGTTTCGTGGGCAATTACACCAATTAAAGTATCTGGAGTTTTGTATTTTCTTAAAAGACCAGTATTTATAAAAACATTCTGACCACCAGAAACAAAGGCATTTAAGGTATTATCGCCAACAATGTATATATTAATATTTTTTGGATCTAAACCAGCCGCCAAAAAAATTGGATCTGAAAGATCATGAAGAAATTTTTCTGTTTCAGCATCTCTTATTAATGTTGGAGATTCAGCACTAGCGAAAGATTTTTTTTCAAAAAAAACGAATGAAATTAATAGGACTATGATTAGTTTTTTTGGCATTATCTTTTTTAAAAAAAATTTAGTAAAAAATGATTTACCATCCCCAAGAAAGTAAAGTCTCCAAATTTGTTAAAATTCTAGCTTTTTGGGGCAGCATTCTAGGAATGCTTTGGCTTTGTATTATGGTTTTTCACGATGATATAAAAATTCCTCAGAAAGAAGTTACTTTGCTAATTGATATGAAAAATAGAGTAAATATTTGCCTACCAACAGAAGAAGAAAATTAAATGAACAACCAAAATCAAATTTCTAATTTTCTTGAGAAATTACGAGCTGAAGATGGTTTATCGCTTAACACAATTCTTTCTTACGGCAAAGATCTTGAACTTTTTAATCGCCACATTGAACCTAAGAAACTTTCTTTCAATGAAGTTACACCGCAAATTTTAAGCGATTATCTTTACGAACTACACAAAGAAAACCTACGCTCTGCTTCTGTTGCCAGAAAAATCTCTGCTTTAAAAAACTTTTTCAGATTTCTTGAAAATGAAAATTTAGTAAAAACCAATCCAACTTTAAACCTACAAACACCAAAGCCAGACGCTAAATTACCAAAGTTTTTAACCGAAGAAGAAGTTTTTAAAATGCTCGATTTTATAAATCGTGATAAATCAGAATTTGGCATAAAACTTTCTTGTATGTTAGAAGTGCTTTACTGCGCTGGTTTGCGCGTTAGTGAGTTAGTTTCAATTCCAATTTCGGCTTTGCAAAAAGAAACCGATGCAAATGGCAAAGAAACTCTGCGCAACTATTTAATTGTAAATGGCAAAGGCAATAAAGAACGGATTGCACCACTGAATCAATCTGCCATTAAAATGCTTCTTGAATATTTACAATTACGTAAAGATTTAGGACAAGAAAAGTCAAAATGGCTGTTTACTGGAATTATTCGCAGCAGCAAAAAATCTGGAGAGGTTAAACAAAGAACCATTAAATTTGCTGACGAACATCTTACTCGCCAAAGATTACATCAAATGCTTAAAGAATTGGCGGCAAAAGTTGGGATAAATCCTAGCAAAGTTCATCCTCACGTGATTCGTCATTCTTTTGCGTCGCATTTATTAAATAGCGGCGTAGATTTGCGGATCTTACAAGAACTGCTTGGACACTCAAACATTTCCACAACCGAAATTTACACGCATATTTTAGATTCAAAATTGCGTGATTTAGTTTTTAAGCATCATCCTTTAGCAAAACTATAATTCACAAAAAATGACATTCGATTTAAAACAATATTCACATGATCGTTATTCACATGGTCGTAAAGATGGAGTAACACTCACAGTAAGAATTATTAAATCAAAGTTAGAAGAATTGCGTTCTCGTTTTTTGGAAAATACTGCTGAAGAAAACTCTGATGCAAAAGATCAAATCAAAATGCTGCAAGAAATTGAAAACGCTGTAAAAACAAAAGAAGCATTAAAACAAGCTGAAGAAGAATCTGCTAAAAATGAAGCTGTTAAAAAAGAGAAAGAAAGAAAAAGAGAAGAAGAGGAAGAATCTCTTGAGATGTTGATTTTGGAAGAAAATTTCAAAAACTTTCAAAAGTTTTGTACCGATAATGGTATTGAAATAGAGCTAAAAACTCATGCTCAAGAAGCAATAGATAAAATCTTAAAACAAGGTCGTGGTGGAGATCATAGCAATCAAGATCGAAATCGCTCTCAGTAAAATTAATGCCAAAAAACCTCTCTCAAAACACAATTCCTAAATTTCTCTGGTCAATAATAAAGCCTTACAAATGGTGGTATTTGCTGATGATGCAAGCACCAATCATTAACTCTTTTTACAAGGTTTTTAGTTTATGGGCGGTGAAATTAGTGGTTGATGCTTTTATGAGCGAAAACATACCGCAATATTCAGATTTTATTTACCCTGTTTCACTATTTATTGGAGCCATTTTAGTAATGGAACTTGGTTGGCGTTTAAGCCATTTTGCTTGGATGAAAACTCAACCATTTGTTCGTGCCGAAATTGTGATTAGATCTTATGATTATGTACAAAATCACTCATTTAGCTTTTTTCAAAATACTCACAGCGGCTCAATTGTAAGTAAGATTAAAGGCATATTAGCTGGTTATAATAATTTTTGGTTTGGCGTTCATCATCGTCTTGCAGTGCCTTTGCTTGAAATTTTAGTGACCATTATTGCCCTAAGTTTGATCAATCTGCATTTGTTTATTTTTATGCTTTTATGGTGTTTGGTGTTTTTTCCAATCATGCTGAAAATGTCATTTAACGTTAGCAAACTCGCCACCAAAACAACTGATTCACAACACAAATCAATGGGTTTAGTTGCTGATAATATCACCAATATTTTTTCTCTTTTTTCTTTTGCTTCTCGCAATTACGAACTTCAAAAAATCAAAGATTTTTTATATAATGACACTGCAAAAAAAGATTATGATTGGGTTAAATATGAATTAAAAATGGCCTTTGTTGGTG
The DNA here is from genome assembly GCA_964461905.1 of uncultured Rhizobium sp. Taxonomy (GTDB): domain Bacteria; phylum Pseudomonadota; class Alphaproteobacteria; order Rickettsiales; family UBA1997; genus UBA2645. Next base: position 21,222 of record CAYWVI010000025.1, read on the forward strand.
TTGCTTTTTATGCTACAATGCTGGCATCGCTTTTTGTTTTTATGATTCATCTGCGTCGTATTTTTGTAATTACAACTGGCGATTTTGTTTTTGTAATGACTGTCACATTTTTTGTGGTTGATAATATTTGGAAATTAGTTTCTGAAGTTGGTGATTTTGTTGGAAAAATTGGCGATTTTAAATCGTCATTCTCAATTCTTCAAACTTCACAAAACTCAATAGATAAGCCAAATTGCAAAGATTTAGAAGTTAAAAAAGGTGAAATAGTTTTTCGTGATATTTCTTTTGGATATGAAAATGATAAAAAAATTTTTGAGCGTTTAAATTTTACTATTAAAGCTGGTGAAAAAGTTGGATTAGTTGGCTTTTCTGGCGCAGGAAAATCAACATTGGTTTCACTTTTACTAAAGAATTTTAAAATAGATTCAGGCGATATTTTAATTGATAATCAAAGTATATACGATGTTAGCTCAGATTCGTTGCGCTCACAAATCGCTTTAATTCCACAAGACACTTTGCTTTTTCACCGCTCAATTGGCGAAAATATTGGCTATGCAAAAAAAGATGCTCCACAAAATGAACTTGAAGATGCCGCAAAAAAAGCTCATATTCATGAATTTATCTCAAGCCTTGCTGATGGATATCAAACTTTGGTTGGCGAACGTGGAATTAAATTAAGTGGTGGACAACGTCAACGTGTGGCAATTGCTCGTGCAATTTTAAAAGACGCACCAATTTTAATTTTAGATGAAGCAACTTCTAGCCTTGATTCACACACCGAAAACCAAATTCAAGAAAGTTTAAATTTATTAATTGATGATAAAGAAAAGACCGTAATTGCCGTTGCTCACCGCCTTTCAACTCTAAAACATATGAACCGAATTATTGTTTTAGATAAGGGAAAAATTATTGAAAATGGCTCTCACGAAGAGTTACTAAAAAAACCAAATGGCTATTATCAAAAAATGTGGGCAATGCAGGTAGGTGGATTTTTACCAAAAGACATTAAATGATCTAAATTTCTTCCCCAAAAACACGTTGGTAGAATTCACTAACCACCATCTTTTCATCATCAATAATTTTATTGGCAAAACTCAAAACAAACGCGGTTTTTACTGATCCAAAAATTTCGATATTTTTGCCCCAAGAAATTAAAGTTCTTAAAGAAATTAAATTTGAAAGATCGCCGTTTTTAAAAGCTTCGCGAGTTAAATTTGCCAAGCGCACCATCATTTTAGAAGTTTGCTGGTGAAGTTTTGAATTTAAAAAAGGCAATTTCTTTTGCAAAATCGCCAACTCTTGCGCTTCGTCAAGATAGTTCAGCGAAGCCACAATATTCCAGCGATCCATCTGCGCCTGATTAATTAAATTTGTGCCGTGATAAATTCCTAAATCATCACCAGCTCCCAAAGTGTTAGAAGTTGCAAAAAGACGAAAATTTTTGCTCGGCGTAATAATTTCATTTTCTTCTAAAAGTGCGAATTTGCCATCTTCTTCAAGCAAACGCTGAATTACAAAAGAAACATCGGTTT
>CAYWVI010000026.1:0-22676 GCA_964461905.1 uncultured Rhizobium sp.
ATAAGTTAAATCCCTGATTAATTAAAAAATTAGGGATCAACTTGTTGCCCGGATCGTAGGTTAGTTATAAAATATAAAAAATGGTTAATCTTTAGTTAGTAACAGCTCATGAAAAATATAAGCAAAATAGTTTTACTTTTTGTTTTGTTATTGGCTTGTAGCTGCTCTACTAATGAAGGTTTTGTTACAGATCATAAAGATGTTTGGATTCAAGATCCAGACAGAGGATTATTTTACTGTAGAGCAAATATAAATAATGATGGATCGGCTGATCCAACATGTTTTGAAGCTGGATTTCGTATATATGAAATCCATACAAAAACCGATAAGAAGAAATAGTTTTTCTAGGAGCGTAGCTCAACTGGTAGAGTAGCGGTCTCCAAAACCGTTGGTTGGGGGTTCGACTCCTCTCGCTCCTGCCACTTCAATTGGAGTTGCATAATTCATAAGTATAACTGAGAAAGAGATTTTTCAGAAATTTATAAAAAAAATGATTTTGTTTTTAAAAGATTCTATCGAAGAGCTAAAAAAACTTCAGTTTCCTTCTAAGAAAGAAACTTATGTTACGACAATTACAATTCTTGTAACAATAGTTATTTTTTCTTTAGCAATTTTACTGGCTGACTTCTTAATTTCAGAAGTAATTGAGCTTATATTAGATTTTTAAGATCATTACTAAAACTAAAACACAAATGACTACAGAAAATAACAAGTGGTACATTCTTAATGTTATGGCTGGCCAAGAAAATAAAGTGGCTGCTGAAGTAAAAGCGTTAATTATGCGCGGTAGCATTAATAAAGATGTTTTTGATGCCATAGTGCCTACAAAACCGGTTATTAAAATTAAAAAAGGACAAAAAGTTCAAGAGCCTCAAAAACTTTTTCCGGGGTATGTATTTATTAATGCAAGTTCTTTAAATGAAGCTTCGGCGATTATTAATTCTATTCCAAAAGTCATGGGTTTTTTGGGTGGAAAAAATAATCCACAACCAGTTGCTGATTCTAAGATGCAAGAAATTTTAAATCTTTCTTCATCTCAAGAAGTTGATAATAAAAATATTATTTTTTCTATCGGAGAAACTTTGAATATAATCGAAGGACCATTTGAATCTTTCTCTGGAACCGTGGAAGAATTTGATGCAGAAAAGCAAAAGGTTAAAATTTCAGTTTTAATTTTTGGGCGTGCTACTTCGGTCGAATTAGATATTAATCAGGTGGAAAAGATTTCTTAAAAAAAATATTGCAATTTTCTTTTTAAAAAATAACTTGCCGCGCCCTACAAAAAAGAGGGTAACTTTTTAAATCTTATAGGACCGCTAAATCAAAGCTTCCGCACTACATTTATAGCTATAATAACTATGTCAAAATCAAAAGAAATTTTAGGTCTTATCAAATTACAAGTTCCATCTGGAAAAGCGAATCCAGCTCCTCCAATTGGCCCAGCTCTTGGTCAAAAAGGTTTAAACATCATGGAATTTTGCAAGCAGTTCAACGCTTTAAAATTCGATTATGATATCGGAACTCCAATTCCAGTTACAATTGTTGCCTATAAAGATAAAACATTCACTTTTACAACAAAAAACCCGCCAGTTTCTTTTTTAATTATGAAAGAAATTAAATTAGAAAAAGGATCTTCCAATCCAGGAAAGGATTCTGCGGGCAAGATCACAATGGCGCAAATTAGAAATGTTGCAAAGAAAAAGATGGTTGATATGAACGCAACCGATCTTGAGGCTTGTGCACAAATGGTCAAAGGCTCTGCCATTTCAATGGGGCTAGAAGTAGTAGAATAATCATGACAAAATCAAAAAAACAAAAAACAAAAAAATTAGTTCAAGTTGAGCAGTATCAAGCAGATACTCTTGAAAATGGAATTAAAAAAATACAAGAATTAGCTGCTTCTAAACAGCGTAAATTTGTTGAATCTGTAGATTTAGCATTAAATTTAGGAATCGATGCCAAACAATCTGATCAGACAGTAAAGGGTTCTGTATTATTGCCGCATGGTTCTGGTAAAAAAGTTAGAGTAATTGTATTTACATCTAATGAAGAACAGAAAAAAAATGCTCTTGTTGCTGGAGCTATTGAAGCAGGTCTTGAAGATCTAGTGGCAAAAATCGAAGCTGGGTTTTTAGATTTTGATTGCTGTGTAGCAACACCAGATGTGATGCAAAAAATTAGCAAAGTTGCTAAAAAACTTGGACCACGTGGTTTGATGCCAAGTCCAAAAAATGGCACTGTTACTGCTGATATTAAAAAAGCAGTTTCTGATGCAATGAAGGGTAGAATTGACTTTAAGAATGATAAGGCTGGAACTTTGCATTGTATGGTAGGAAAAGTAAATTTTGACTTGGCTTCATTATTAGAAAATGCATCTGCAGTTGTTAAAGCTATCAAGGATTCCAAACCTGAGAGCTCTAAAGGAAAATTCATTAAAGATTTTTACATAAGCTCTACTATGGGTCCATCTGTAAAGATTTCTACCGATTCTCTATAAAATATATTTAGTAACAAACCAATGAATAGAAATCAAAAATCAGATTTAGTATCTGCTCTGAAAGAAAAACTAACCAGTAGTGCTTTTGTTGCTATTGTGCATTATCGTGGGATGACTGATAAGCAGCTATACGAAATGAGAACTGCTTTGAAAGCTAAAGATTGTAGTATGAAAATTGCTAAAAATACTTTAATCAAAGTAGCAATTAAAGGTACTGAATTAGAAAATCTCTCATCTCATTTAAATGGACCAACAGCAGTTCTTTATTCTCAAGATGTAGTTGCTCTTTCAAAAGTTTTGTCTGACGTATCTAAACAAGTAGATATTCTTAAAATCAAAGTAGGCTATTTTAACAAGGCACTTATTAGCGAAGATGCCATAAAAGAAATGGCAAAACTAGGTTCTCTGAATGATGTTCGCGCCTCATTCATTGGTGTACTTAAAGGCGCTCAATCTAATTTTGTCAGAATCCTTTCTGCTCCTGAGAAAGGGTTGGCAACTTTGAAACAATAATTCTCTCAATTTATTAACATCAACAACAGGTAAAAAATGTCTGCTAATCTTGAACAACTATCAGAAACATTATCATCTCTAACAGTATTAGAACTTGCTGACTTAAGCAAAAAACTAGAAGAAAAATGGGGAGTGTCTGCAGCATCTTTTGCTGTTGCCGCACCAGCAGCTGGTGGTGCCGCTGCCGCAGAAGTTAAAGACAAATTTGAAATTGTTTTGGTTGCTGCGGGCGATAACAAAATCAATGTAATTAAAGAAGTAAGAGCAATTACTGGTCTTGGTCTTAAAGAAGCAAAAGATTTAGTTGAAGCTGCTCCAAAATCATTAAAATCTGATGCACCAACAGCCGAAGCTGAAGAAATCAAGAAAAAACTTGAAGCAGCTGGTGCTAAAGTTGAACTAAAATAAGAAATATATATTTTCTTCCAAGCCAACCTAAAAGTAATTTTTTAGGTTGGCTTTTGGTGTTTTGAATTCATGCACGTTTTCATTCATTCTTAAACAGAATATAAAAGGGGTACAGTTGACTCAGGCTCGCAATTTTGACCAAGCTCTTTTCAGAAAAAATTTTAGCAACAATAGGGATAGAGAAACAATACCTAACCTTATTGCTTTACAAAAAGATTCCTACGAGAAATTTTTACAAGCAAATATTCCTCACGAAAAAAGAGAGAATATAGGGATCCATTCTGTATTTAATGCGTTTTTTCCATTATCAGATTCATCTGAAAGAGTTACTATTGAATTTATAAGTTACTCGCTTGGGACTTCAAAATATGAGGCTCACGAGTGTTTATCGGCTGGAAGAACATTTTCCGCGCCTCTTCGTGCTCAGCTACGTCTAATTTTATGGCATCAAGAAGAAGGTAGTGATGTTAAAGAAATTCGTTCAATAAAAGAACAAGAAGTTTATTTGTGTGAAATTCCTTTGATGACTGAAACAGGAAGTTTCATTGTTAATGGAGCTGAAAGAGTTATCGTATCGCAAATGCGTCGTGCACCAGGTGTATTTTTTGATAGTGAAAATGTTAAATTATCTGGATCAAAAACTTATACTGCTAAAATCATTCCTCATATTGGATCTTGGCTTGATTTTGAGTTCGATAGTAAAGACATTTTACATTTCCGCGTTGATAAAAAAAGAAAAATTCCTGCTTCTTCTTTATTGCGTGCGATTGGAATGTCTTCTGAGTCAATGATTAGCACTTTCTATAAATCATCTGACGCTATTTTAACAAAAAGAGGATGGGCATTAAAATTTGATCCAGAAGTGCTGCTTAGCAAAAAAGCTCCTCATGATTTAATTTGTGCTGAAAGTGGTGAGATAAAGGTTAAAGAAGGTGTTAAGTTAAATCGCAAATCTTTAGAAAAATTAAAAGAAGAAAAGTTTCAGCATTATCTTCTTACGGAAGAAGCTTTGTTGGGTTATGTAGTTTCAAAAGATTTAATAGAATCTGATACTGGAGAATTATTGCTTGAGGCTGGAAGTATTGTAACAACAGAAAGTTTAGAAATTCTTAAAAAGTTAAATTTCAAGGCTATCAATATTGTTAACCCAAGTAAATCTGATATTGGTCCATATCTATACAACACTATGTTGGTAGATAAAAATCAAAATCAAAAAGATGCTTTATTTGATATATATAAGGCAATCAGGCTTGGTGAAACACCTTCATCTCTTGAAGTTGCTAAGAATTATTTCGAGAATCTTTTCTTTTCTGACGCTAGATATAATCTTTCTGACGTTGGTAGAATGAAAATGAATCATCGTTTAGGTCTTGAAATCAGTAAAGATACTTTGTTTTTAACTCATAGCGATATTGAACAAACTATAAAAATCTTGAGCTTGATTAAGCACAACGATTTAAAAACTGATGATATAGACAACCTTGCTAATCGTCGTGTTCGCGCAGTTGGTGAATTAATCGAAAACCAACTAAGAATTGGTATGTCTCGTATTGAAAAATCAATTACTGAGAAAATGAATTCGGTTGAAGTCGATACAATTATGCCTCAAAGCTTAATTAATTCAAAACCATTGATAACAGCTGTTAAAGATTTTTTTGCTACTTCGCAATTATCTCAATTCATGGATCAAACTAATCCGCTTGCTGATATTACTCATAAACGTCGTCTTTCAGCTTTAGGGCCAGGTGGTTTAACTCGTGAAAGAGCTGGTTTTGAAGTTCGTGACGTACACTCAACTCACTATGGTCGTATTTGTCCAATTGAAACTCCAGAAGGTCCAAATATTGGTTTGATCAATAGTTTGGCTACATATGCTCGTGTTAATAATTATGGTTTCATTGAAACTCCATATCGTAAAGTTGTTAATGGAAAAATTACCAATGAAGTTAAATATCTTTCAGCAATGGAAGAAGTGGATTTCATAATTGCCCCTTCAACTAGTGATGTTGATGAAAAAGGACAAATTAAAGCTGATCTTGTGAGTTGTCGTCGTAATGGTGAATATATTATGGCTACACCAGATAAGATTGATTATATAGACGTTTCAACAAAACAAATTGTTTCAATTGCAACAACTTTAATTCCTTTCTTAGAAAATGACGACGCAAATCGTGCCTTGATGGGTTCAAATATGCAACGTCAAGCTGTTCCTTTGCTTCGTTCGGATGCTCCTTTGGTTGGAACTGGAATGGAATCAGTAATCGCAGCTGATTCTGGAGCAGCAGTCCGTGCCAAAAGAGATGGTGTTGTTAAATTTGTTGATTCTTCAAAAATTGTCGTTGAATCAATAATTAATGATGCTCCTCAGATTGATGTTTATAACTTATCAAAATATGTAAGAACAAACCAAGATACTTGTATCAATCAAAGACCTACTGTTGAGATTGGACAAAAAGTTAAAACTGGTCAAATTGTGTCTGATGGTCACTCTATTTCGAATGGTGAAATAGCTCTGGGAAAGAACGTTAGAGTTGCTTTCATGCCTTGGAATGGATATAACTTTGAAGATTCGATCATTATATCTGAGAAATTACTTGCTAGCGATACTTTTACTTCAATTCACATTGAAGAGCTAGAAATTGTAGCTCGTGATACTCGTCTTGGACCCGAAGAAATCACTCGTGATATTCCAAACGTTAGCGAAGAAGTTTTGGCTAAACTTGACGAAGAAGGCATAATTCACATCGGAGCAGATGTTCAGCCTGGAGATTTATTAGTTGGAAAAACCACTCCAAAAAGCGAATCTCCAATGACTCCAGAAGAAAAATTACTCAAAGTGATTTTTGGTGAAAAAGCTTCTGATGTTAAAGATTCTTCACTATATGCTTCTACAGGAGTTACAGGAACTGTTGTTGATGTAAAAGTATTTTCTCGTAAAGGTATTGAGAAAGACGAGCGTTCGATTTACATTGAAATGCAAGAAATTGAAGAGCTTTCAAAAGGTAAAAACTTACGAGTTTCATTCTTTGAGAGTTCTTTAAAAGAGGCGTTGGTTGGTTTGTTTTCTGGTAAGAAACTAGTTAATAACATCGACAAACTAAAAGCGAAGTCAACTTTATCTTCTCAAGATTTAGAGTCTCTTTCTAAAGGTGCTATAGTTAAGGTTGTGGTTGATGATTCAAAAGCAATGGATAAAGCTGAATCTATCATTAAGAATCATAATAAACAAATCGCAGAAATTGAAAAAGAATTTAGCGATAAAGTTGCGCGTATAAAAGCTGGTGACGAATTAGGGCAAGGTGTATTGAAAATTGTTAAAGTGTATGTTGCTACAAAATATCGCCTACAACCAGGTGATAAAATGGCGGGACGTCACGGAAATAAAGGTGTGGTTTCAAAAATTGCACCAATTGAAGATATGCCATATTCTGAAGATGGTGAACCAGTTGATATAGTATTAAATCCTTTGGGCGTACCTTCTCGTATGAACGTTGGACAAATTCTTGAAACTCACCTTGGTCTTGCTTCAAAAGAACTAGGAAAACAAATCGCACAACTTTTAAATCAAATTTCTGATAAGAAGTCTGAATTTATTAAAGAGTTACGCAGTAAGATTTTGGCTATCTATTCATCGGATGAAGAAGTTAAAAAGATTAATTCTATGTCAGATGATGATATAATTCTTTTTGCTTCAAAAATTAAAGATGGAGTTCACTTTGCTACAGGAATTTTTGAAGGCGCAAAAGAGGCTTACATTTCTAAGCTTTTAGAACTTGCGGGTATCGATTCTTCTGGGCAGATTCAACTTTTCAACGGTAAAACAGGAGAGAAATTTGATCGTAAAGTAACTGTTGGATACATCTACATGTTGAAACTACATCACTTAGTAGATGATAAAATTCACGCTCGTTCGATTGGACCTTATAGCTTAATTACTCAGCAACCTTTAGGCGGTAAATCACACTTTGGTGGTCAACGTTTTGGTGAAATGGAATGTTGGGCGTTGCAAGCTTATGGCGCAGCATATTCTCTACAAGAGATGTTGACTGTTAAATCGGATGATGTGGTGGGTAGAATCAAGATCTACGAATCAATTATCCAAGGTAACCAGAACTTCAATTGCGGAATTCCAGAATCATTCAACGTTATGATAAAAGAAGTTCGTTCTTTGGGTCTAAATATTGAGCTTGTTGAAAAATAAAAAATTTACCTCGCCTTATTTATTAAGGCGGGGTTTTTAGCGGTTTTTAAGAAACAAAATAAATAAAACACATGTCATTAGCAGGAACTTCTTCACACGGTCTATTAAGTTTAAACTCAAATAATGCGGTTGATCTTTTAGATTTTAATGCCATCAAAATTTCTATTGCTGATCCAGATAAAATCAGATCTTGGTCTTTTGGTGAGGTAACAAAACCAGAAACTATTAATTATCGTACTTTTAAGCCAGAGAGAGATGGTCTTTTTTGCGCTAGAATCTTTGGGCCTATAAAAGATTATGAGTGTTTATGTGGTAAATACAAAAGAATTAAATATAAAGGTATAGTTTGCGAGAAATGTGGTGTTGAAGTTACTTCTTCCAAAGTGCGTCGTGAAAGAATGGGGCACATTGAGCTTGCTGCTCCGATTACTCATATTTGGTTTCTAAAGTCTCTTCCTTCTCGTATTTCAACAATTCTTGGCACTACTTTAAAGGCTATTGAGAAAGTTATTTACTTTGAAGCATATATCGTAACAGATGGTTTGATGTCGCCTTTAAAAGAAGGTGAAATTCTTACAGAAGATGAATATGAAAAACTGCAAAATGAACATGGATACGGTAGCTTTACTGCAGAGATGGGAGCTGAAGCAGTTCAAAAACTTCTAAAAAAACTAGATCTAAAAAAGATACAAAAGGAACTGCGTGAAGATTTGGCAACTCAAACTTCAGAGTTGAAGCGCGAGAAGGCGATGAAACGTTTAAAGTTAATTGAGCAGTTTGTTGATTCTGAAATCAATAAGCCAGAATACATGGTGATGAATGTTCTTCCTGTAATTCCACCAGATATTCGTCCTTTGGTAATGCTTGATGGAGGTCGTTTTGCAACTTCTGATTTAAACGAATTATATCGTCGCGTAATCAATCGTAATAATCGTTTAAAAAGATTGATGGAATTGGGTGCTCCTGAAATCATCATAAAAAACGAGAAGCGTATGCTACAAGAGTCGGTTGACGCTCTTCTTGATAATGGTCGTTCTGGTGCTGTTGTAAAAAATTCTAATAAAAAACCATTTAAATCTTTAAGCGATATGCTTAAAGGAAAACAAGGTCGCTTCCGTCAAAACCTTCTTGGTAAACGTGTTGACTATTCTGGTCGTTCAGTAATCGTTGTTGGCCCAGAATTGAAATTACACCAATGTGGCTTACCAAAAAGAATGGCATTGGAATTATTTAAACCTTTCATTTATTCAAAATTAGAACTTTATGGAAAATCTCCTTCAATTAAAGTTTCTAAAAAACTAGTTGAAGCTGGAAGACCAGAAGTTTGGGATATTTTGGACGAAGTAATCAAAGAACATCCAGTTTTACTAAACCGTGCTCCAACTCTACATAGACTTGGTATTCAAGCTTTTGAGCCTTTATTAACTGAAGGTAAAGCTATTCAACTTCACCCTCTTGTCTGCGCAGCTTTTAACGCTGACTTTGACGGTGACCAAATGGCTGTTCACGTTCCTCTATCAATTGAAGCTCAAGTTGAAACTCGTGCTTTGATGATGTCCACAAATAACATTTTAAGTCCTGCTAATGGAAAACCGATTATCGTTCCTTCGCAAGACATTATCCTAGGTCTTTATTACATGACTATGGAGACAAAAGATCATGCAATTGATAAAGCCAGACCTATTTCTGATGATTTCGAATTGCACCATGCTCTTAACAGCAAAGCGATAACTTTACATGATAAAATTTTGTATCGTTTTTCTGTAAAAGATGAGGCCGGTGAAAGAGTTTTTAAAAGAGCAGAAACAACACCTGGTCGTGTATTGTTGTACAATATACTTCCAAGCGCAATGAAAGGTAGTTTTGATATTGTTAATAAAGCCATGACTAAAAAGGCTGTGACTAACTTGATTGACACAGTTTATCGTAATTGTGGACAAAAAGAAACAGTAATGTTTTGTGATCGTGTTATGACTTTAGGATTCAGCAATGCTTGCAATGCTGGTATTTCTATTGGTAAAGATGATATGATCATTCCTCAAGGAAAACAAAAACATATTTCTAGCTCTTTAGAACAAGTTAAAAAGTTAGAAAAACAATATCGTGAAGGTCTAATTACTGCTGGTGAACGTTATAACAAAGTTGTGGACGAATGGACTAGTTGTACCGGAAAAATCTCTCGAGAAATGATGAGCGCGATTTCTAGCTTCTCAAACCCATCAAAGGCTAATTCAATTTTTATGATGGCTGATTCTGGTGCAAGAGGATCTGAGAATCAGATCAAACAGGTTGCTGGTATGCGTGGTTTGATGGCTAAACCATCAGGTGAAATTATTGAGACACCAATTACTTCAAATTTTAAAGAAGGTTTGAGTGTTCTAGAATATTTTATTTCTGCTCACGGTGCTCGTAAAGGTTTGGCAGATACAGCTTTAAAAACTGCTAACTCTGGTTATTTAACTAGAAGATTGGTTGATGTATCTCAAGACTGTATTGTTATTGAAGAAGATTGCAAAACAACAGAAGGAATCTTGCTTGAACCAGTTGTTGATGATGGACGTGTAGTTTCATCTTTATCTGAACAGGCTTTAGGAAGAGTTCCTCTTGAGGATGTAAAGTCTTTAGATGGCAAAAAAGTAATAGTAAAAGCTGGCGTAATGATTGATGAGGCTCTAGCTGAAGAAATTGAATCTGAAGGAGTTAAATCAATTAAATCTCGCTCTGTTTTAACTTGCAAAACCGAACATGGCGTTTGTATCAAATGCTATGGACGTGACTTAGCAACAGGAAATATTGTTAGCATCGGCGAAGCAATTGGTGTTGTTGCGGCGCAATCTATTGGTGAGCCGGGAACTCAGCTTACGATGAGGACTTTCCACATTGGTGGTGCGGCTCAAAGAGGTGCTGAACAGTCTTCTATTACTGCAACTGCTGACGGAAAAGTTTCTATTTCTGACAAAGGAACAATTATTGATCGCGACGGAAGAATTGTTGTAATTAGCAGGAATTCTGAAATTACTTTACTTGATTCGGAGCAAAAAGAAGTTCATAGCTATAAACTTCCTTATGGTTCTGTTATTACTCATAAGCATGGATCAGCAGTTAAAAAAGGTGATCACTTGGCAGAGTGGGATCCTTATAATATTCCAGTAATTGCTGAAGCTAGCGGTACAATCAAATATAACGATTTAACAGAAAACGTTTCTTTGCGTGAAAAAATTGAAGAAACCACAGGAGTTTCTACAAAAATCATTATGGATTGGAAGCAATATAGTAAACAAGAGTTAAAACCTCGTATTTCAATCGTATCTAGCAAAGGTAGCGAAGCAAAAGAATATCCTCTATCAATTAATACTGTAATTGGCGTTTCAAACGGTGATGAAATTAAAGCGGGTGATATTATTGCAAGAATTCCAAAAGAATCTTCCAAAACTCGCGATATCACTGGTGGTCTTCCTCGTGTTGCGGAATTATTTGAGGCTCGTAAGCCTAAAAATGCTTCTGTAATGAGTGATATTGATGGATATGTTGAGTTTGGTAAAGACTACAAAACTAAGCGTCGTATTTTAGTTAGACCAGCAGATGCTTCTCAAGAAGCGGTTGAATATAGCATATCAAAAACCAAACACTTGTTTGTTGGAGAAGGCGATTTTGTTAGAAAAGGCGATGTGCTAGTTGACGGAAATCCAGTTCCACACGATATTCTGCGCATTTCTGGTATACAGGCCTTTACTAATTATATGGTTAACGAAGTGCAGAAAGTTTATCATATGCAAGGTGTAAAAATCGACAATAAGCATATTGAAGTAATTCTTAGCATGATGTTGAAACGAGTTGAAGTAACTAACTCTGGGGAGACAACTCTTCTTGTTGGTGAGTATGTTGATCGCGACGTGTTTGAAGAAATTAACAAAAAGGCAATTGCACAAAAATTAAAGCCTGCTGTTTGCTCTCCTGTATTACTTGGTATTACAAAAGCATCTCTTCAAACAAAATCATTTATTTCAGCCGCATCATTCCAAGAAACTACCAGAGTTCTTACTGACTCTGCAGTTCAAGGTAAGTTCGATAATTTGATGGGCTTAAAAGAAAATATTATTGTTGGTCGTTTGATTCCAGCTGGTACGGGATTGATGGCTGCAAAATATCGCAAAGCTGCTGGTCAAGAAAATCAATCTGAAGGCTCTAGCGAAAGTTCTGCTGAATAATCAGAAATCTTGTTTTCTGTTGCGAAGATTTAGCAGATTATAAAATTAAAAATGGGGTTCGTTTATTATAATCGACAAAATTGCGATTTAAATAAATTTGAACCCCATTTTTATTGAGCTAATTTCAGCTTTAGGATTTGGAAAAAAATCCAAATACAACAATGTCTTCTTAAGAAGCTGATGAATTGATTCAGAAGCGTTAAAAATATACAGAAATAATCCTTAAATTAAACAAGGGGTTATTTAAAAAATAATCCCGTATGTTCCATTGACATACAGGAAGTTAGATCCCCGCAAGGCGGAGCACGACTCATGTCGCGTTTGCGTATCCCGAAGGGATAAAGGACAAAATAATTTAATAGGCATATTGATGTCAGATTCTTTTTTTAAAAAGTTTAAAAAAAATCAACGTGGTTACTTTTCTTTTATAATTTTTGCGGCCTTGTTTTGTGTTACGCTCTTTGCAGAAATAATAGCAAATGATCGTCCTTTATTGGTGAAATTCGATGGTAAATTTTATTTTCCGATTTTTTTAGACATATCAGAAAAAACTTTTGGTGGAGAGCTTGAGACTAATGCTGATTTTTTAGATCCCGCTGTACAGAAGTTAATTAATAAAAAAGGATGGATAATATTTGCGCCAATTCCTTTTTCTTACAATACAATCAATTTTGATATAAAATCACCAGCTCCATCAAAACCGAGTTTAATTAATTTATTAGGTACAGATGACAATGGAAGAGATGTATTAGCACGAGTAATTTATGGAATTAGAATCTCATTAATCTTTGGTATAATATTAACTTTCTTTAGTGTTTTTATAGGAATTTTGTTAGGAGCTGTTCAGGGCTATTTTGGCGGAAAGATAGATATTATTTTGCAAAGATTTATAGAAATATGGTCAAGTATGCCGATATTATTTTTATTAATAATTTTATCGTCAGTTATTGAGCCAAGCTTTTTTACATTGCTTGGGTTGATGTTATTATTTAGCTGGATGTCGATAGTTTCTTATGTGCGAGCTGAGTTTTTAAGATTAAGAAATTTTGATTTTGTTCGTGCTAGCAAAGTATTAGGAGCTAGTAATGCTAGAATAATCTTTCGTCATATTTTACCAAACGCCTCTCCAATAATTATTGCCAATTTGCCATTTTTGCTTGCTGGATCAATTACAACTTTAACATCTTTAGATTTTTTAGGACTTGGTTTGCCAGTTGGTTCTGCATCTTTAGGAGAAATTTTAGCGCAAGGAAAAAATAATTTATCAGCTTATTGGCTTGGTATTACTGGTTTTGTAACCGTTACCATGATTTTAACTTTACTAGTTTTTATCGGTGAAGCTTTAAGAGATGCTTTTGATACACGAAATATTTAATTTACTTTTGATTGATCAAAAATAGTTTTTACATCAAATCTATTACTCACATCTAACTTTTTTTCATAAAAAAATGCCAATTGAAATTCTAATGCCAGCTCTTTCTCCAACTATGAAAGAAGGCAATCTTGCAAAGTGGATAAAAAAAGAAGGCGATAAAATTAAAGCTGGAGAAGTTATCGCTGAAATTGAAACCGATAAGGCTACGATGGAGGTTGAAGCTGTTGATGAAGGTACTTTAGGAAAAATTCTTATTGCTGAAGGTACAGAAAATGTTGCTGTTAATACATGTATCGCTTTGATTTTAGAAGATGGTGAAGATAAAAAATCTCTTGAAGGTTTTGCTTCTAAACCTGCCGAAACAAAAGCTCCTGTAGCACAAGTTGAAGAAAAGGCGGCAGCGGTTGTAACTCCAACTCCTGTTAAACAAATTCAATCTAATGCTTCTTTCTCATCTCATATAAAAGCTAGTCCGCTTGCAAAAAGAATTGCAAAAGATGAGGGGGTTTCTCTTTCTCAAGTTGTTGGTTCTGGTCCACATGGACGAATTATTAAAGAAGATGTTTTGTCATTTTTAACTGGCGGCGCAGCTAAATCTGGTGTTGTGCGTCGTATTGCTGAAGAGTTTCGTGCGGTTAAAAATAGTAATATTCGCAAAGTTATTGCGCGTCGTTTGCTTGAATCAAAACAAAATGTTCCGCATTTTTATCTTTCATGTGAGCTGAATATTAACAAATTACAAGAACTGCGTGCAGCTTTAAATGAAGTGGCTCCAATTGATGAAAACAAAAATCCAGCCTATAAAATTTCTGTTAATGATCTAATTATTAAAGCTACAGCAATGGCTTTAAAAACAGTTCCAGAGGCTAATTCTTCTTGGTCTGATGATGCAGTTTTAATTTATAATAACGTTGATATTTCAATGGCAGTTGCAATTGATGGTGGATTGATCACGCCAATTATTAAAAATGCCGATCAAAAAACAATCCAAGCAATTTCAGTTGAAGCAAAACAATTAGCAAAAAAAGCTCGTGATGGCAAATTGCAACCAGAAGAATTTCAAGGTGGATCTTTTAGTATTTCAAATCTTGGAATGTTTGGAATTGATAATTTTGCAGCAATTGTTAACCCGCCGCAAAGTTGTATTTTAGCTGTTTCGCGTGCGGTTGAAAAACCAATTGTTGAAAATGGACAAATCAAAATAGCCGCTATGATGAATGTTACCTTATCTTCTGATCATAGATCAGTTGATGGAGCGGTTGGAGCTGAGTTTTTGAAAGCTCTGCGTCGCTATATCGAAAATCCAATTTTGATGTTACTCTAAAGTAATTTTTGATAGATTATTCTATAAAAATTAATTGCTTTAGTTGAAGTCAGATTTACTTTTTTATAATGATCTAAAAACCCAAAAATAAATTATAATTTTTTGCAGAATATGACCAAAGCTATTGAGTTTATTGTAGTTGTTACCTTATTAATTTTTGCCTTTTTTGCTGGTGTAAATTACTCAGATTCTATTAAGAATCATGCAAGCTGGCTTTTTGAACCAAAAGAAGAAGAAATTGAATTGCCAGATCTTTCAAATGAAAATCTACAAGAAATTGATTCTCCAATTGAAGAGCATGGAAATAACGCTGGAGCACTAGATCAAAATCCGGCCAACGCTTCTGATCCTGCGCAAGTTGAACCTGTAAGTAGTCCAGAGCTGCAATAGGTTTAGCAAAAAAAATCACCTAAAAATAAATGCCAAAAATTAAACCCGCTCTTTCTCGTTTCTGTTTCTTGTTTTTTTGTATTTTATCTTCCGAGGTTTTTGCTGTCGATTCTGAGTCAAAACGTGAAGATGTTGTTTCTCCTAGATCCAAGAAGCTTTATAAAACAGATAGCATTCGTTCTTATATTTCTTTAGGCGGTGGACAAACCTCAGATTATAATTCTAAAAATAATCAATTTAACGCTAAGTATTTTTACCAAAGTCAGAATTTTATTAATGAAGTAAACTTTCGTAGCGAAACAAAATATGCTGATCGCGGTAGCGGAGTTAATAGAGAATATAGTGTAAAAACTTCTGAGTTATATGATGCTTCTTTTTCTACAAAAATGCGTTTAGGAGATGGTCAAAATTATGTTGTTGGATACCATCGAACTATTTACGACGATCTTTCAAAATATTATTACGATTTGCACACAGCGGCTGGAATTGGCAGAATGTTTTTTGACGGTAAAATAGAGCTGGATTGCAGTGTTGGATATCACGATGTAAAAAATTATGGTAATGAAATAAATTTTATTCCCTCAATTCGAACAAATTTAAGATTAAGCAAGAATATAACCTTTTTGCAGAGAGGATACTGGTTTATTGATCACGAAAGTACAGATAATGAGTTAAAAACTAGTTTGGTGTATCGATTGAAAAAAAGAGTATCTCTAGAGTTTCGGCATACTTTTGAACAAAGACGTTATGAAAATGATGATTATGATGCCACTAATCAAATTTCGCGGGCTTTTACAGTTGGTTTAATTTTTGATTTGAATTAGTGCCTAATTTTGATATTAGGGTTTAACAGGTGTATTTTCTTGATTTGATTTTGTTACTTCTTCTTCCAACTCTTCTTTAGTTAAATCTGAGCGCAGTTTGCTAACATTTGGAACTTGGTGTTCTTTGCCGTATATATCAACAATCACTGTCATTTCATCTTCTAATTTAGATTTTTCTTCAGCAATTCCTCGGTTTAATTCATGACGTAATTCGTCAAAACCAAATTCTTTCTCGGCATTTTTGAGATATTTTTTAACATCTTCATAAATTCTTTTTCCGCGATAAATAACCTTACCAATAAAGTGAGCAATTTCAGGTAGATCTTTTGGTTTTATGAAGAGTAGTGCAACGATAATAACAACGATTAGTTCTGCTAAAGATAGTCCAAACATTAGGCAAAGTTAATAAATGTTAAATTAAGGCTAACCAAATCTGCCGGTAATGTAGTCTTGAGTTTGTTGATTTGATGGGTTGGTAAAAATTTTATCTGTTGTGTTATATTCAACTATTTTACCCATATTAAAAAAAGCAGTGTGATTTGAAACACGTGCTGCTTGCTGCATTGAGTGAGTTACAATAATTATTGTGAAGTTTCCGCTTAACTCATCAATTAATTCTTCAATTTTAGCGGTTGCAATTGGATCAAGTGCAGAACAAGGTTCGTCCATCAAAATAACTTCTGGTTCAATTGCAATTGTGCGAGCAATGCAAAGTCTTTGTTGCTGACCACCAGAAAGACCAGTTGCTTGATCATTTAAGCGATCTTTTACTTCTTGCCATAAGCCAGCTTTAGTGAGGCTTTTTTCAACAATTTCATCTAGCTCATTTTTGTTTGAAAATAGACCATGAATTCTTGGACCATAAGCAACATTTTCATAAATTGATTTTGGAAAAGGATTTGGTTTTTGAAAAACCATGCCAACAGAAGCGCGAAGCATTACCAAATCAAGGTTTGTGTCGTAAATATTTTTGCCATCAAGAGTTATTTCTCCTTCAATTTTGCAGCCTAAAATAGTGTCGTTCATTCGGTTAATACAGCGTAAGAAAGATGATTTTCCACATCCAGAAGGACCAATTAAGGCGGTAACGCTGTGTTCCTTAAAATCTAAATTAATATCAAATAAAGCTTGTTTTTGACCATAAAACAGATTGATATTTTTTGCTGATATTTTGCTGCTCATGATTGATTTTGTAGGGTTAAACTAAATACGAAATGCAGTCAGAGTATTTTTTATTTTCTAAAATAACCATTAATTTCTTGCGATGATTTTAAAAAAATTCATGCCGAGGTCGCTTTACGGAAGATTTTTGCTGATCATCGTGCTTTCAACATTGATTGTGCAATTAGTTTCAATCTATGTTTTTTATTATACCCACCTTGATGTGATTAGTAAACACATGGCTCGTGGCGTGATTGAAGAAATGGTATTTGTGCAAAAATCAATTAATAAACCGGGATATCAAAGCTTATTAAAAGATCTTTCTGAAAATACAGGAATAGATTTTTCTTTTGAGCAAAGACGTCGTTTAAAGAAAAAGAAAATTGCAGATTCCGCGTGGCAGAAAAACAAAATTTATAAATACATAAATCCATTGGTTGATCCTTACAACCGATTTAAGTCGGAGCTTGATAGTCATGGATTAAAGCCATATGAAATATTTGAAAATCAGGATGACGATTTTATCACGGTAAAAGTTCAAACGTATAACGGATTAATATCTTTTGATGTTCCAGTAAAAAGAATCACAAGCTCCAGTGCTTATGTATTTACATTTTGGATGGTATTAAGTGCTTTAATTACATCGATTATTTCAATAGTTTTTATTCGTAATCAAATTAGATCTTTGCGTGAGTTAAGTCTTGCAGCAGAAAAGTTTGGACGTGGTCAAGATGTGCCCAATCTAAAACCAAGTGGTTCTGATGAAATTCGTTCTTTAGCAATTTCTTTTATTAAAATGAAGGAACGTGTAATGCGCCAAATTACACAAAGAACAGATATGCTTTCTGGAGTTTCTCACGATTTACGAACTCCTCTAACGCGCATGAAATTGCAGTTAGAAATGATGCAAAATTCGCAAGAAATAGAAGATTTAAAAAGTGATATTTCTGACATGGAAAGGCTTGTAGAAGAATATCTTGATTTTGCACGAGTTGATGAAAAAGAACGCCAGACCTCAGTAAAAATCAAAAAATTTTTACAAGAAAATGTGATTAATTATTACGCCAAAATGAATAAGGTAATCAGCAATTTTATTGATTTAGAAAATAATTTTGAGGCGGATATTAAAAAGTTAGCTCTAAAGCGAGCTTTAAATAACTTGATAGACAATGCTTTTAATTATGGAGATCAGGTTAGTTTTGGATCAAAAGTCTCTGACAATAATTTGGTTTTAACCATTGATGATAATGGTCCGGGAATACCGATTTCTGAAAGAAACAATGTTTTAAAGCCTTTTTACCGGATTGACAATTCTCGTAATCTCGATAAAAAAACTACTTCTACTGGCTCTGGGCTTGGTTTAGCAATTGCAATGGATGCAATAACATCTCAAGGTGGGCGTATGAAGCTTTCTGATTCGCCTCTTGGTGGCTTAAGAGTTACAATCTACATTCCAATCTAATTAAAAATTGCATGAAAATAACAGTTATTGGCAGCGGATATGTTGGTTTAGTTTCGGGTATTTGTTTTGCTCAAATTGGACATGAAGTTAGCTGTATAGACAAAGATTTAACAAAAATTTCTAAACTAAATTCTGGTGAGATTCCAATTTATGAACCCGGATTAAAAGAAGTTTTAGATGAAGTTGTTGCTGCAAAAAGAATCTTTTTTTCAACTGATTTAAAACAAGCGTTGCAAAGTTCTGAGGCTGTTTTTATTGCTGTTGGAACTCCTCAAGATGAAGATGGTTCTGCCGATCTTTCTTATGTTTTAGAGGCGGCAAAAGAAATTGCTGAATTGTCTAATTCTTATAAATTGATAATTACTAAATCAACGGTTCCTGCAGGAACTGGAGAAAAAATTAAAACTCTAGTTAAAGAAACAAATCCACAACTTGAATTTAGCGTTGCTTCAAATCCAGAGTTTCTTCGCGAAGGTGCCGCGCTTGATGATTTTATGAATCCAGATCGTATTGTGATTGGTGTTGAAGATGAAAAATCAAAACAAATTTTATCAGAAATTTATGCCAAATTTTCAGCAGAAAAACTTGTGGTTAGCGACATCATCACTGCTGAATTAATCAAATATGCAGCTAATTCATTTTTGGCGACCAAGCTTTCTTTTATTAATGAAATGGCTGACTTATGTGAAAGTTTAGGCGGCGACATTAAAAAGCTTTCAAAAGCAATTGGACTTGACTCACGCATTGGTGAAAAGTTTTTAAATCCCGGTCCGGGTTTTGGTGGTTCTTGTTTTCCAAAAGATATTATGGCGATTTTGAATTTTGCCAAAGACAGCAATGTTGAATTGTCTTTAATTCATGCAACGATTACTTCCAATGAGAAACGCAAAAATAAAATGATTGAAAAAATTTCGCAGGTTATTGGCGGAATTGCCGATAAAAAAATTGCGGTTTTAGGTTTGGCGTTTAAGGCAAATACTGATGATATCCGTTATTCTCCGGCAATTGAAATTGTTAAAAGATTGGCAAAATTTGGGGCAAAAATTTCTGCTCACGATTTTGAAGCGATAGAGAATTCAAAACGTGAATTGGCAGAATTTAAAAATATTTTCTTTTTTGAAAATTTTTATGATGCGGTTTCTGATGTTGATTTGATTGTGATTACAACAGAATGGGAAGAATATAAAAAAATAGATTTTACCAAAATTAAAACCAAAAAAATTGTTGATTTACGCAATCTTTTTGATGCGAAAGAAATGAAAAAGAGAGGGCTTGAATATCACTATATTGGTGGGAAGTAACCTAAAACAACCTCCTGTAGCTTTAGTGTTAAAAAACAACCCTAAACGGTTGTTTTCGGTGCAGAACTTAAGCTATTGGAAATGTTTTAATAACAGCGTTTGCCCTCGTAGCTCAGGGGTAGAAAACAACCCTAAACGGTTGTTTTCGGTGCAGAACTTAAGCTATTGGAAATGTTTTAATAACAGCGTTTGCCCTCGTAGCTCAGGGGATAGAGCATTGGTTTCCTAAACCATGTGCGCATGTTCGAGTCATGCCGAGGGCACCAAAATAAACTTATGATAAAAATAGATAATATTACATTGCCAGATAACGTTTTGCTTGCTCCAATGTCGGGAGTAACAGATTTGCCATTTCGTCGTTTGGTCAAAAAATTTGGTGCGCCACTGTTGATTTCAGAAATGATTGCATCAAGAGCAATGATTTTACAAACACGTGAATCACTAAAAAAATGCCAAAAAGATGACGCGATTTTTCCGCTTTCTGTTCAACTTGCTGGTTGTGAACCTGAAGTAATGGCAGAGGCTGCAAAGTTAAATCAAGATTTAGGTGCTGATATAATTGATATTAATTTTGGCTGCCCAGTAAAAAAAGTGGTTAATGGTTTTGCAGGATCAGCTTTGATGAAAGATGAAGATCTTGCTGCGCGTATTATGGAATCTGTGGTTAAGGCGGTAAAAATTCCTGTTACCATGAAAATGCGACTTGGTTGGAATTATGAAAATTTAAACGCTCCAAGCCTAGCAAAAAAAGCTGAAAATGCTGGTATTAAAATGCTTACGGTGCATGGTCGCACACGTTGCCAAATGTATAATGGCAATGCCAATTGGGAGTTAATTTCTAAAACTAAACAAGCGGTTAAAATTCCGGTAATTGCTAACGGAGATATTAAAACTTCAGAAGATGCAAATAACGCTTTAAAACTTTCTGGTGCTGATGGAGTTATGGTTGGTCGTGCAGTTTATGGTAAGCCTTGGTTAATTGCGCAAATCACTTCTGAATTAAAAGGTGAAAATAAAGATTTTACGCCAAGTTTAATTGAGCAAAAAAATATTGTTCTTAATCACTTTAATGAAATGATCGAACATTATGGTGAACAAACGGCAATTCCATTGGCTAGAAAGCATATTGGTTGGTATAGTTCGGGCATTAAAAATTCTTCAGAATTTCGTGCTAAAATTAATACTACAAATGGTGCGCAAAATGTACGTGATGTAATCGAAAAATTTTATGACAACGCATGTCTAAATTAAAAATTCAATTAAGCCAAATTAACACAACTGTCGGTGATTTAGCAGGAAATACAAAAAAAATTCTGCAAGAATTTAGCAAAGCTAATCAAGAAGGATGCGATTTGGTGGTTTTTCCAGAGATGACAATTTGTGGTTATCCATGTGAAGATTTATGGCTTAAAAAATCATTTTTAGAAGAGATTAAAAAATTTCTTGAAGAAATAGTTTTGGCAACAAAAGACAAGAGCTGTGCAATTTTATTGGGTGCGCCAAGTATAGAAATTAATCGTGCAAAAAAAGAGGTAATCCAAAATTCAGCATTTTTAATTTCTGATGCAAAAGTTGAAAAAATAATAAATAAAACAACTTTACCAAACTTTGGTGTGTTTGATGAGAAGCGTTATTTTGAAGGTGGAAATCATTTATCAATCTTCAGATTTCGTGAGTTTGATTTAGCAATCTTAATCTGCGAAGATTTGTGGAATTTAAAGAATTTGTATTTACTGCAAGAGCAAGAAATTGACGCGATAATTACGTTAAATTCTTCACCTTACACTTCAGAAAAACATTTAAAGCGTAAAGAAATTTGTGAGAATTTTGTTAAAAATTTGAACAAACCATTGATTTACGTTAATCAGGTTGGAGGTCAGGATTCGCTTGTTTTTGATGGATCGTCATTTGTTTTGAATTCTGAAAAAAAAGAGGTTTTGCGTTTAGCAGAATTTGCAGAAGATTGCGCCATTTTTGAAATAACAAAATCTAGCAATCGAGTGATCAGCTGCAGTGATGTAGCCAAATCACATCAATCGTCAAATCCTAAAATAATTGGATCTAGCAAGATTGAACGTGATTATTTGTCTGCCACATTAGCCTTGCATGATTATGTCAAAAAAAATGGATTCACTAAAGTTTTGCTTGGAATGTCTGGCGGAATTGATTCTGCTTTAGTCGCCGCAATTGCTGTTGATGCTTTAGGTTTTAAAAATGTTGAGCTTTATGCTTTGCCAAGCCGTTTTAACTCAAAAACATCAATGATTGACGCTACGAAATGTGCTGAAAATTTAGGCATAACTCTGAAAATAATTTCAATTGAAGAAACATTCAAAGCAATGTTAGCAACTCTTGGAGAGGTTTCAGATTTAACTAAAGAAAATTTACAATCACGAATTCGTGGCAACATTTTAATGGCTTTGTCTAATAATTCTGGAGCTCTTTTACTTTCCACTGGAAATAAATCAGAACTCGCCTGCGGTTATGCAACTCTTTATGGTGATATGTGTGGAGCCTTCAATCCAATTAAAGATTTTTACAAAACTCAAGTTTATGAATTAGCCAATTGGCGCAATTCTCAAAAACAAATTATTCCAATAAATATTTTAACCAAAGCACCAACGGCTGAACTTCGTGAAAATCAAAAAGACAGTGACTCGCTTCCTGAATATGATGTTTTGGATAAAATTTTATTTTCTTTAATTGAAGAAAATAAATCAGTAGTTGAAATAGCAAAATCAGGCTTTGAAGAAGAGTTGGTAAAAAAAGTTGCAAAACTTTTTTACAGCAGCGAATACAAAAGACGGCAATCTTGTTTGGGTCCAAAAATTTCGGAAATGGCTTTTGATAAAGATCGCCGCTATCCAATTACCAATAAATTTATTAAATAATGTTAGAAAATAAATCTTACGCTGGTTTTTGGGTGCGCTTTTTTGCAGGAAGTTTGGACGCTTTCTTTTTAGCTTTTCCTTTGGTGATTTTCTTTTTTATTTTTGGGCTCGACAATTATCA
>CAYWVI010000027.1:0-18071 GCA_964461905.1 uncultured Rhizobium sp.
TCATGAAACTTTTTAATATATTTGGGCAAAATATATGAGATTCCCGCATGATTACTTGCTATATCAATAACCTTAGAACTTTTACCACGCACATTATTAATAAAACTTTCAAACAATTCATCTAATCCACAAATATAATGAGCAGCCTGAGCATAAAGCGTTCTTGCCTCTGGAGTTAAGATTATTTTTTGTTTATCTCTTATAAAAAGTTTTACACCCAAATCTCTTTCTAAAGACTGAATTTGTAAGGTAACGGCAGCTTGAGTTAATCCCATCTTTTTTGCTGCTTTCGAAATACTTCTATTTTGAACTGTGTAATAAAAACCTTTAAGCTGCTGGATTCTATTGCGCTTATAATAAAATTGCTTCAGTGATGACATAAGTAAATTTAATGAGATAATAAAATTTTATTATCCTTTTATTAAATCTAATCACTCAAATAGTTTTAACGCCTTCTTGGATAAGAAGAAAAATTTGATTCAATTTTTATCTCTTTTTAAAAAAAACCTTAATCAACTTCATCTTTCTTAAGCCCTCTTCTCCATCTCTAATTATGTGCATGGTCTTAATCCAAAGCACAATTCCACCAAGAATAATAACCGCAATATTTTTAAAAATTATAGGAACATTCCCAATCATTAATCCAAATATTAACCAAAGAATCACACCAACCATCGAAAATAAATACATCCAAAATGAAATGCCTCGAGTATCTTTTGTCTTAATAGTTTTAATAGCCTGCGGCACGTAACCAAGCATTGTAAAGAAGGCAGCAAATGATGCGATTATGTCTGGTGTTGTCATCTACCTTTAGTTATTTTGTTGTTATCAAATGAGTTATTTTTATTTAATCACCCCTGTCATAAGTTATTTTTATGACCATCCAATTATAACTAATTTGCCCTTATAACTAATTAATTTTTAACTGATATTTGTTATTAATTATCTGTTAGAAATTTCATGTATTTAACTCAGAAAAATAGTAGTCAGTTTGGTTTTGAGGGCTTGCTTAAAATCAGAAATTTTGTCGCAAACAAAACAAACAAAATTAGCTCAGAAACTGAAGTAAAAAAACTTACCGCTCAAAAAGCTGAAGGTGAATTTGTAAAAAGCTCTAACTCCGACTTCCTAAACTCAATAATCCACGAACTTAAAACTCCGCTAAATGCAATAATTAGTTTTTCTGAGGCAATTAAACTCGATATTCAAGATCCTCAAAGAATTCAAGAATGTCTTGAATATGCTAACGAAATTAATTGCGCAGCAAATGATCTCAACGACCTTATCCACGATCTTTTAGAAGTAAACTCTCACTCCTCCAAAAATTTTACAGTCGATCTAAATAAAGAAATCGACATTAGAAATTTAGTCAAAAGATCAATCAAATTAAACTATGACTACGCTTTAAAACGCAACATATTAATAACATCAAAAATAGATGAAGATGTATTTACGATAAAATTAGATGTAAAAAGAATGAAACAAATACTCACCAACCTCATCTCTAACGCCATCAAATACAGCCCAAAAAAAACAGAAATAAAAATTACCGTCAAAAATATCTTCCAAAATAATCAGAAATTTTTGCAATTCATAATTTTGGATCAAGGCTTTGGAATGACTCCAAATCAACTCAAAACAGCCTTCCAAAAATATCAAACAATCAAAAACCCCAACTCAGAAATTGTCGATTCATTCGGGCTTGGATTACCAATCACCAAAGAATTAGTTGAACTGCAAAATGGATCCATCCAAGCAGAATCTCAACTCAACAAAGGAACAAAAATTATCCTGCAATTCCCCTACAATACCAAACTTAAATAAGTTTCTTGCCATAAAAAAACTAACATTATCTTCGATGTAAATAGATCAACCACCAGCAAACCCGTTAAAAACGTGTTGGCCTCCAAGCTTCCAAGCAATGCTGAAAAACATTGCTTGGAAGTTATACCAAACTAAAAATCCAACTTCTTTACATCACTCAAATTAAGAACAGCACCTTTTTCATACACCTTTGATTCCAAATATTTTGCTGTTTTATGAACCAAAATCCAATTTCTTTTGATATTGCAACTTACAAAATCAACAACCACCTTCGAAAGCTTAATTTGTTTGCGAGAAAGCAACAAACTTAACATTATTTTTAAAGATTCTTCACTTGGAGATTTGATAGAAACAGTTAGAATATTCTTAACACGAGAAGATAAATCTTTCAGTTTAAACTTCGGCAAAATATTTGTGCTTAAAACCAAAAAAGCATTTGCCTCCGCCGCTGAATTTAGTATATGAAGCAATAGTTTTTCATCAGAAATTTCTTCGATATTTTCAATAATATAAAAACAATTTTTCTTGAAAACTTTGCTTAGATTTAAATCTGAAATAAGGCTCTTATCTAAAAATTCCGCATCAAATTTTTTAGCAAAAATATTGAGTAAATGTGTTTTTCCACAGGCTTCTTCACCCTCTAAAATAAAAGATAAAAAAACAGAAGCAGAAAAATCCTTTTGTGAGAAAAATTTTTTACAAAAATCAAAGGCATCTGAATTTTCTGGCAACAAAATAAAATCTTCTTCTTGAAAAGAATCGCGCTTCAAATTGTTTTGAAAAGAAAATGAAAGCTGCAATTTATTCGATCACTTTAGGAACTGCAAAATAACCATATTTTGCATCTTTAGAATTTTTTAAAACATCTTCAGCGATATTGCCGTCTAACACTTCATCTTTATTTAGACGCAATGATTCTCCATGAACATTTGTTATAGCTGCTACGTTATCAGTATTAACTTCAGAAAGCTTTTCAACCCAAGTAATTATTCCACCCACTTGCTTTGCTAAATTTTCACGTTCTGATTCTAGCACTTCAATTCGTGCAAGACGTGCAACTTTTTTAATATCTTCTGGCGTAACGTTTGACATGTTTTTTGTAAAAAAAATTTTGAAACTAAATGATTTTTAATAATCCAAACCAAGTAAATCAAGCTTTGCCTAATAAAGGTCGAATTTTAGCAATTGATGTTGGCACAAAAAGAATTGGCATTGCTCTTTCTGACGAATCACGTTTTATCGCGTCACCAAAAATGATTATTTCACGCCAAAGCAATAGCCAAGATTTTGAAAAAATAAAAAAATTTATCGAAGAAAATTTAATTGTAGCAATAGTTGTTGGACGACCAATTGACATGGATGGAAGTTTAATTCCGATGACTCAATTTAGTGAAAATTTTGCCAAAAATCTTGATGATTTTTTAGGAAATAAATTTCCAATTTTTCTTTTTGAAGAAAGGCTTACCAGCTTTGAAGCCAGAGATGTTAACGCTTCTGCCATTTCTCGCAAAAAAGGAAAATTTATTGATGACATTGCAGCAAGCTTCATTTTGCAGCATTTTTTAGATGATTTCTGCCAAGATCTTTATCAAAGCCGCCACTAAATCATCCATCATTTTTTTATTGTGAAGCGGCGTAACTGTAATTCGTAAACGCTCATCACCCTTATCAACTGTTGGAAAATTGATGTGTTGAACGTAGATATTAAAATCATGTAAAAGCTTTTGCGAAATCTCTTTTGCTTTTTTGGCATTGCCAATTTTTACCGAAATAATATGCGATTGATTTTCAACAATTGGCACTCCAGCCTTTTCTAGCTCTGCTTTAAGATAAAGCACATTTTTTTGCATTAATTCACGCTCAACAGAACTTTTTTGCAAATAAGAAATGTTAACTTCTACCGCCGCTGCAATTGAAGGTGGCAAAGCTGTTGTAAAAATAAATCCAGCCGCAGTGCCACGAATTGCATCAATTATTTCAGCTTTAGCAGCAATATAACCACCAATAACACCAAAAGCTTTGGCGAATGTTCCTTGAATAATATCAATTTTATCAGCCAAACCTAGCTGCTCACAAAGCCCTGCTCCTGTTTTTCCATAAATTCCAACTCCGTGAACTTCGTCAATAAAAGTCATCGCATTATATTTTTTTGCTAAAGAAATTATTTCTGCCACTTTACCAAAATCTCCATCCATTGAATAAACCGACTCAAAAATAATTATTTTTGGATGATCTTTTGGAAAATTTTTTAATAATTCTTCTAAATGACTCATGTCATTATGGCGAAAAATATGTTTTTGTAACTGGCTATTTCTAATTCCAGCAATAATTGAAGCGTGATTTTTGGCATCAGAAAAAATTATTAGATTTGGAATAATTTTTGCTAAAGATTGAATTGTTGCATCATTGGCAACAAAGCCTGAAACAAAGCTAAGAGCGGCTTCTTTTTGATGTAGTTTTGCTAATTTATTTTCAAGCAAAGTTACAGGATGATTAGTTCCAGAAATATTACGAGTGCCACCAGCACCAACGCCAAAACTATTAATTGCTTCAATCGCACCTTTTATTGCATCAGGATTTTGACCCATTCCCAAATAATCATTTGAACACCAAACTGTAATTTCTTTGCCATTTTGATTATTAATTGCACAAGGAAATTTACCGCAAATACGTGAGATATCTAAAAATTCACGATAGCGATCTTCATTGCGCAATTCTGCAATTTTTTGGCTAAAATAGTGGAGCATAAATTTATGTTGTGGAAGTAGTTAAAATCACTTTCATATCTTTAGATTTTTTGCGTGGCATAACCAAAATCACACCAGATAAAATCACTAATGAACCAACAATAACCCAAATATCAATAACCTCGTCAAAAGCAAAATAAGAAATTATTGCTGTAAAAATTAATCGCGTGAAATCAAAAGGCTGAACATATGACAAATCTGCTTTTGAGTAAGATTGAGAAATAGAAATATGAAGTAAATTTGAAATTAATCCAAGCAAAGCAAACCAAAAAACATCACTAAAACTCAAGGCTTTCATATAAGGAAGAGCAAAAGGAAATGACACCAAAAACATAATCAAAGACATATAAGCAACAATTGTTTGCGGCCTTTCGGTTTTGGTCATAGATTTGATAATAAGATTTGAGGTCGTCCATAAAATTATAGAAATGAAAGAGTAAATATAAACAAATCCAATATCTTTAAATCCGGGGCGCAAGATTATTAGAATCCCTACAAAACCTATAAAACTAGCAATCCACACATTCTTTTTTACTTTCTCTTTTAAAAATATTACCGCCGCAATAGTTGTTAAAATTGGAATAATAAAACTAACCGAAACCGCTTCAGACAAAGGCATAACTGCAATAACATGAAACCATGCAAACATTGATAATAAGCCATTTATTCCACGAAATAAATGCATCTTAATTTTTGTGGTATGAAAAACTTTTTTATGATTGCTAAGAATTTGCGGAGTAAAAAACATAAGCGCGAAAAAATTGCGCATCATCACAATAAAAAATACGTGAAATTCTACAGACAAAAAACGCACTACCGAAATTAGTGCTGAAGCCAAGAAACAAGAGACTATTGCGTAAAATATACCTTGAGAATTATCAGATAAATTTTTTACAAATGGCATTATTTTTTAAGTACTTAAATTTTGATAAAAATTAACCGCATCAACATTTGCAAAAATTCGATCGAAATTTATTGATTCAATAAAAACACCCTCAAGAGATCGAGCGCGAGACAAAGCAACATAAGCTTGCCCAGCACTAAAGACATCTGATAAATCACAAGATATTTTATCCAAAGTAAGACCTTGAGATTTATGAATTGTCATTGCCCAAGCTAAAATTAATGGAACTTGACTAACTGAAGCATCAGAAACCACCAATTTTTTTTCTTCATCATATCGCTCAATTAGCCATTCTTCTGGTGCAATCGTGATAATTTTACCATTTGCAAATTCAACCACAGGGTAAGATTTTTTTGGACTAAAATCTTTTACAATACCCAAAGAACCATTAATGATTCCTTCTTTTTGATAAGTATTTTTTATCATCATTACTTGCGCTCCAACCTTTATTTTCAAAGATGAAAGAGCCAAGCAATTCTTTTTTAGAAATTCAATTTTATCTGGTGTGCCAAAATATTTTGCTTCGTAAGAAATTTCTTCACGGGGAATTTTTTTTAATTCTTCTGAATTTATCTTCTCAACTTTTGCATTATGAGTGGTTAAAATTGTTGGTTTAATTGCTGAATTTTCATCTTTAGCTTTGATTCTTGAAGCTAGAATTTCTCTAGCCTCAGAATCCAAATTTCCAACACGCAGATTATTTAAAATTTTAATAAATTCTTGATTAGTTTGACGAAATATTTCGCTCAATTCGCAGGTCTGCAAATTTAGTTTTTGCCAAACTTCTGATTGAAAACAAAAGTTAAATTCTCTTCCAAAACTAACTGGCGGTAGTTGAAGAAAATCACCAAATAGTAGCATTTGAATTCCACCCATTGGCTGATTATTTTCGCGAACTTTTTGCAAAACCTGATCTAGTATTTCAAACACCTCAGCTGAAATCATAGAGATTTCATCAATTGCTAAGATTTTTGCCTGCCTGATTCTGCGTCTAGTTCGGCTAAATTTTCCACTCAAAATGTTAGAAACAATTTGATCAACTGGCAAATTTGCTAGGCCAATTCCAGCCCATGAATGTATTGTTGAACCACCAATATTAACTGCAGCAATTCCTGTGCTAGCTGTAATTTCTAGCCCTAAATGTCCGTAATTTTTTTTAAGAAAATTTAAAATGTATGACTTTCCTGATCCTGCGCCACCTGTGACGAAAATATTTTCACCCAACTTAAACTTTTCAACGATAGAGAATTGTTGTGGTGAAAGTAATGAGATTTCTAAAGATGTAGATAAATTCATGAAAAATTCCCCTCACTTTTTGATAAAAGCGAGGGGTTAGAATAATTAATTTTTACTTTGCAGCTCTTGCAGCAGCAACTTTTTCTTTAAGAGCAGAAAGCTCTAAAGCACCCGGAATCAACTCTTCGCCGATAACAAAACCGGGAGTTCCGTTAATTCCAACTGAACCACCAAGTGAAAGGTTGTTTTGCAAAATAGAATCGATTTTTGCTTGGTCTTTTTTTAGAATTTCTTCAACTTTTGCAACGTTAACACCAGCAGATTTTGCAGCTTTTAAAGCGGCTGCTTTGCCTTTTTCTTGCGATTTCATTAAAGCGTCATGAAATTTTACATAAGAAGAAGGAGAAGCCATATTAACAGCCACGGCTACTGCAGACATTTCAAAAGAAGCTTGACCAAGAATTGGAAATTCTTTGAAAATAACTCTGACTTTTTTGTCTTCTTTTATTAAATCATTAACAGTTGAATTCGCTCTTTTGCAGAATCCGCAAGCATAATCAAAAAACTCAACAATAGTTACATCATATCCAGAAGGAGCATATTGTGGATCATTTTTGTCATTGAAAAGCTCATCTTTTTTCACAGAAATGTTTTTTCCTGCATCTTTCATTTGATCTTCTTGAGCCTTTTTTTGCATATTTTGCAAAGACATAATAATAGCTTTTGGATTAGCTTCAATCCATTTTGCCATTACTTCTTCAACATCACCAACTGTTCTAACTTTTTGGTTTTTATCAAGTCCGCTTGAATTAATTTCTTGTGCTTCATCTTTTTTATCTGAAGAACTTTTGCTTACAAAATGATAAGCCAATCCAACAACAAGAACAGTTGAAACCACAACTAAAATTGGAGTAAGAAGAGAAGGCTTGTGACGAAAATTTTTCTTCATAAAAGTCATAAAATTATTTTAAAAAATTGCGAAAATAAAGAGAGAGATCATCCTAAAACAACGGAGATTTTAACCACCTAATTATTGATACACAGTTAGAAATGCAACCAAACTTTTTAATCGAAAATAGCTATCCAAAATTACTAGTTTCTGGCATTGATGAAGCTGGTCGAGGACCATTGGCGGGACCAGTTGTTGCTGCTTGCGTTATTTTAGATCAAAATGATTTTCCCTCTGAAATTAATGACTCAAAAAAACTTTCAAAATCAAACCGAAAAAAGATTTTTTCTCTTCTCAAAGAAAAATCAAAATTTGGAGTTGGAGTTGTTGATGAAACAATAATTGATAAAATTAATATTTTGCAGGCAACCAAACTAGCAATGTTAAATTCTTTTCTTGATTTGCAGACAAAATATCAGATTTTTCCGCAAGTAATTTTAGTTGATGGCAATTTTGCACCATTTGAAAAAAGAGACAAAATTCAAGAGATTTTACCAATTATAAAAGGAGATCAAAAAAGCCTCTCAATTGCTGCCGCCTCAATTATTGCCAAAGAATTTCGTGATGAAATTATGTTAAAACTTCATCAAAAAACTCCACAATTTGGTTTTGATAAACATGCGGGATATGGAACTAAATTTCATATTGAACAACTTCAAAAATTTGGCCCTTCTAAATTTCATCGCCAATCTTTTGAGCCAATAAAATCAATGATTAAATGCAAATAATTAAAGAATCAGATCCAAAATCAGTTCACCAAGCCTGTTGCGTACTACAAGAAGGTGGAGTTGTGTCTTTTCCAACTGACACAGTTTACGGTCTTGCCGCTGATGCAACCAACTTTGCAGCTGTAGAAAAGATTTTTAAACTTAAAGCTCGAGATCCAAAAAAGCCCATCGCAATTTTTGTGAAGGATTTAAAAACCGCTGAAAAAATTTTTTTATTTGACGATTTAGCTAAAGAATTTGCTAAAAAATTTACTTCAGAAAGCTTAACTTTAGTATTAAGAATAAATCCAAAAATCTCTAATCCGCTAGCTTCAAACCTAAATATTAATAACGATGAATTTCTTGGATTTAGAATTGTAAATCATAATTTTGTGCAAAATTTACTCTCAAAATTTAATGGGATTTTGGCTGTTACCAGCGCAAATACTTCGGGGCAAAATGCAGCAATTTCTGCTAAGGAAGTTGAAGAATATTTCTGCGATTCTGATCTTGATTTATTGATAGATGGAGAGAAATCTGGCAGCGGATCTGCTTCTAGCGTTATTAAAATTAATGATGGAAAATTTGAAATCCTTAGAAGTAATAACAAATCTAAATTTTAGATGAAACTATTCAACCTCACAAAAAATCGACTAATAAAAACAGCTGGTATTTTGGCGATTCTTTATTTTGCACTTTTTAGCAATAAAGATAATCCACGATCCTTAGGAAATCGCTTATCTAGCGAAAATATTAGCAAAGGTCTTAAAGAAGCAAAAGAGAAAAGTGACTACATAATTGAGAATGTAAAAATGGCGCAATCTTTATCAAAAGATCCGTCTATTTATAAAACCGAAAACTCACAACCTAAAGCAATAACAATCCAAGATCTTAACCTTGGTAGCGGAGAAGCATCTATTGCTTGTAGCGATGAAGCGATAATCTCTTACGCAATTTATACAAACGATTCTACTCAAGTTGATTTTGTTAATACAAAACAACTTACTGTAGGATCAAAATCAGAAAGCCTGATTGAAGAAAATATAATTGGAATGAAAGTTGGCGGAGTTAGATCTATCAACGTTTCAGCCTCCGCCTCAATAAATGATCAGAAATTAATCAACTTAATAAAAAAACATAATTCTAACTTAAAAATTCAAGTTACTTTGCTTTCTATTATTCCCTCTCAAGATAAAACTATTTCCTGCAAATAATGTCTAAAAAAACCCATAATTCTTCGATGAAATTTTTATATGATTATTTGCCTCTAATTGTTTTTTTTATTTGTTATAAATTTTCTGGCACCGCAAACCCACTAATTACCGCAACAATTTTTATGGTTATTACCACAGCCATAGCCTTGATAATTTCTTATATTCTAACCAGAACAATTCCTTTGGTTCCATTATTCTCAGCTATTGTTCTTGCTGTATTTGGTGGCCTAACAATTTTTCTTCAAGATGAAATTTTTATTAAAATGAAACCAACAATTATTAATCTGATTTTTGCTGGAATTTTGTTTTATGGATTCATCACCAAAAAAACTTTTTTATCTTATTTATTAGGAGAACAAATCAAAATGTGCAGCAAAGCTTGGCTTACTCTTTCAATGAGATGGGCAATGTTTTTTGTTTTTTTGGCAGTGTTAAATGAGATTATTTGGAGAAATTTTTCTACTGATTTTTGGGTACAATTTAAAGTGTTTGGAATGATGCCAATCTCGCTTCTTTTTACAGTTTCGCAAGTGCCCTTTATGATGAAGGAAATAAAACGAGAAGAAGAATCTAATAAGAAATAATTGTTACGACATCAGAGTTAACAATATCTTCAACCATCGCAACCAATACAGAATTACCGCTCACTTTTTTAACCACCCCAACTAATAATCCAGGTGGCAAAGTATCTCCATCACCAGATGTAAATACCCAATCTCCCTCCTCAACCTTATGATCTTTTGATAAATAGAGCATTTCCATTAACGTGCCATTTGTTCCCGCAAGAATCGCTCTGTCTCTACTTTTAGAAGTAACAACTGGTATTTTTGAACTAGCGTCATTTAGCAAAATTAATCGTGATTTATCTTCACCAACTTCTGCAACTCGACCTATAACGCCCCTTACTCCAGAAACAATTTCTCCTTCTTTAAGATCACGATTTTTACCAATATCTATAAAAAGTTTTTGATTAAATATTTGGTTAGCGCGACCAATAATTCGAGCAACTTTAAATGTAGAAGCTTTTGCTGTTATAAAATCCAGCATTGTTCTTAACTCTTGGTTTTCTCGGTTAATATTTAAAGAGGTGATATAAAGAGATTGAAGTTTTTCTATTTCTTCTTTCAGTCTAACATTTTCTTTTTTTGCTTCTGCCAATTCGCTAAAATCTGTCAACAAGCTAATTGTTGCATTAAGAGGCGTTGAAACAACCTTTACCACAGGCATTGAAATATTAATAAATCCAAAAGAAACCTTTTCAGAAAAATCAGGATTCACCTTTGAAACTATCAACAAAATAACGCAGGCAAAAGTAAATAAAACGGTTTCGATTTTTCTAAAAACAAGATCAAAACTATATTTAAAACTATAGTTGTGACCACTTTGCATAAAATTAGAATATCGATCCATAAATTAGGCAGAAGTAAAACTGGATTAATCTTGTCTAAATAAAGTAGCTCTGAACATTTTAGTATTTTCTAAAACTTTGCCACAACCATTTACAACACAAAGCAAAGGATCTTCAGCAACAAAAACTGGAAGATTGGTTGCTTGTCTTACAACGTAATCAAGATTTTTTAACATTGCTCCACCACCTGAAAGCACAATTCCTCTTTCAACAATATCAGATGATAATTCTGGAGGTGTACATTCAAGAGCAACTTTGATAGCATCAACAATTTGTTCAACAGGCTCCATTAAACTTTCTGCAATTTGTCTTTCTGTCAAAATCATTTCTTTTGGAATTCCATTTGAAAGATCACGACCTTTAACTTCCATTGTAGCTCCATCTCCTTCAGCTGGAGGACAAGCAGCACCAATTGCTTTTTTAATACGTTCAGCAGTTGATTCACCAATTAGCAAATTGTGATAACGACGAATATAAGAAATAATTGCTTCATCCATTTTATCACCACCAACACGTACAGATCTTGAATAAACAATGCCACCAAGAGAAAGAATTCCAACTTCAGTTGTACCGCCGCCAATATCAACAATCATTGAACCAGTTGGCTCAGTAACAGGAAGATTAGCACCAATTGCTGCAGCCATTGGCTCTTCAATCAAATAAACTTCGTTAGCTCCCGCTCCTTCTGCTGCATCTTGAATTGCTCTTCTTTCAACAGGAGTTGAACCAGATGGAACACAAATAATAACGGTTGGCCCTAACCAACTTCTAGTTTGATTAACTTCACGAATAAAATGCTTAATCATTTCAGCAGCAACTTTGAAATCAGCAATTACGCCATCTTTAAGTGGACGAATTGCATCAATTTTTGCTGGAGTTCTGCCCAACATCATTTTGGCGGTATTACCAAAAGCACATGGAACCATTTTGCCATTTTCATTAAGTATGGCAACAACTGACGGCTCATTTAAAACAACACCTTGTCCACGCACATAAACTAATGTATTTGCCGTTCCAAGATCAATTGCGATATCCTTTGAAGAAAGTGAGAAAAATTTTGAGAGCATTGCTCCTCCTAGTTAATTATTTAATTTATCAAGGCAGTTAATATAAGCCGTCGCTGACGCAACAAGCACGTCAGTATCAGCTCCACTAGCACTAAAAATTCGATTATTTTGTTTGAGACGAACTGCAACGATAGCCTGAGCATCCGTTCCTTCCGTCACAGCTTGAACTTGGTACAACTCTAGAGTGGCACTGTGCGGAATTAATTTCTTAATTCCATTAAAAATTGCATCTACAGGCCCATCTTTCGACGTGAAATTAGTTTCGACCTCATCGTTGTCAATTTTTATTTTAATTCTAATTGAAGCCATTTCACCCTTGCCGCAATTGACTTCAAGCTTAGATAAGCTGTATTTAGATTTTTTATTTACAATTGAATCATCAACCAAAGCGACAATATCTTCATCTTGAATTTCTTTTTTCTTATCCGCTAATTCTTTGAATTTTTTAAAAGCATTATCCAAAGTCTCGTCATTTAAATCATAACCAATTTCTTTTAAACGATCTTTGAAAGCAGCGCGTCCAGAAAGCTTACCTAAAACCAAAGAAGTTTTTTCTAAACCCACCGATTCTGGAGTCATAATTTCGTAAGTCTGACGATTTTTCAACATACCATCTTGATGAATTCCACTTTCGTGGGCAAAAGCGTTGGCACCAACAATTGCCTTGTTATATTGAACTTGAAAACCAGTGATACTTGAAACCAATTTTGAAATTCGCGTAATCATGGTGGTGTCAATTCCAGTTTCAACTTTGTAAAAATCTGGACGCGTTTTAATCGCCATAACAATTTCTTCTAACGCGGCATTTCCAGCACGTTCGCCAATTCCATTTATTGTGCATTCAATTTGCCTTGCACCAGCACGCATTGCAGCTAAAGAATTTGCTACCGCTAATCCCAAATCATTGTGACAATGTGTTGAAATTATAGCTTTGTCGATATTGCTAACGTTGTTTTTAATACCCAAAATTAAGTCGTAATATTCTTCTGGCGTTGTGTAGCCAACAGTATCCGGAATGTTGATTGTATTAGCTCCAGCATTAATTGCCGTTTCAATTGCCTTAAATAAAAAATCACGATTTGAACGTGTGGCATCTTCCGGCGACCAATCAACTTCTGAAACAAAATTTCTAGCCAAAGAAACGCTTTCCTTAATTGCATTTAAAACTTGCGCCTCATCCATTTTTAATTTGAATTCCATATGAATTGGCGACGTAGCAAGAAAGGTGTGAATGCGAGAACGTGGTGCTGGTTTTACCGCCTCAGCAGCTCTTTCAATATCAGCTTTTTTGGCACGAGCTAAACCACAAATCGTTGAATTTTTGATGGTTTTAGCGATTTTATTTACCGCCTCAAAATCACCATTTGAAGCAATTGGAAAACCAGCTTCAATAACATCGACACCCATTTTTTCTAGGGTTTTGGCAATCAATAATTTTTCTTCAATATTCATTGTTGCACCGGGAGCTTGTTCGCCGTCGCGCAAAGTTGTGTCAAATATTATGACTTTTTCTTTCGTCATTTCTTTCTTAAATTTTAATTGGAAATTGAACCTTCAAAATAGAAATTTTGCCAACTAATTGTAAATCAAATTCTCATTACAAAATGAATTTTAAATTCTTAAAAAAAAATGACGTAGTTGATGTTGTTTGCCTAGGAACAGCATGCACTTTGGAAGAAAATGCTAAAATAAAATTTTTTTTACAAAAAATTAACTTAACGCCGCGCATTTTTTTTGAAAAAGAACTATCTCTAAAAAAAGCCGCAGCTCACGAGTTTCCATCCTTTTCCGCCCAACAACGCTTTGAACAATTTAAAAAAGCAGTCGAATCTGATTCAAAAATAATTTGGTGTGCGCGCGGCGGATATGGCAGCGCAGAGATTTTACCTTTTTTAGAAAAAATGCCCAAGCCAAAAAATCAAAAAATTTTTATCGGATTTTCCGACATTTCTGCTCTGAATAATTTTTTGATTACCAAATGGAATTGGCAAATTGTAAGCGCGCCAATGCTGGCGCAAATTGTTTTGAAAAAAGTTTCCTCAAAGTCGGTGCAAGCAATTTCTGATTTTATTTTTGGCAAAAAAACTGAACTAAACTATAAATTAAAAGTTTTAATCCCCGAAAAAAAACCAATCAAAACAGAAATTACTGGCGGCTGTTTAAGCGTTCTTGCTGGTCAATTTGGCACCAAACATCAAATTGATTTTAAAGATAAAATTTTATTTCTCGAAGATGAGGGCGAAGACGGAGAAAGACTTGATCGCTATTTTTGGCAGTTAATTCAGATCATGTTGCAACAAAAAAAATATCCGCAAGCAATTGTTTTAGGCAACTTTATGGAAGCCAATCCGCACGGAACTCCAAAAGCAAAAAATATTAGCATCGCCATTGAAAAATTTGCCGCAAATTTAATTGAACAAAATTTGCCCATCGCCCTTTTTGAAGAAAAAACCAAATGCTTAGGTCATTCAAAAAATATGCTGCCATTGATTTTGGGATCAAAAACAAAAATTATCTCTTCAATTTTAACGCAATAAAGTTTGTTCTTTCGGAAACGCAATACGAGTCTTGCCCTACCTTGCGGAGATCCCTTTCCCGTACGTCAATGGAACATACGGGATAAATTTTAATTTGTTTTTCTTAAACAAGACTTTAAAAAGCCCGCCTCTTAACAGTCTCATCTAAAAATTCCTTTAATAATGACTTCTAAAACCAAAACCGAAAACATGATCATTAATTTTGGTCCGCAACACCCTGCAGCTCACGGTGTTTTGCGCTTAATTTTAGAAATGGATGGCGAGGTGATCACTCGCGCCGACCCTCATATTGGCTTGCTGCATCGCGGCACTGAAAAATTAATTGAGCATAAATCTTATCTGCAAGCCGTTCCTTATTTTGATCGCCTAGATTACGTTTCGCCAATGTGCCAAGAGCACGCTTACGCCTTGTCGGTAGAAAAACTTTTGGGCTGCAAAATTCCACTTCGCGCTCAATATATTCGTGTTTTATTTTCTGAAATTACGCGAATTTTAAATCACATTATGGCAGTCACCACTCAAGCTCTTGACGTTGGCGCGATGACTCCTTTGCTTTGGATGTTTGAAGAACGCGAAAAAATGATGGGTTTTTACGAAAAAGTTTCTGGCTCAAGAATGCACGCAGCTTATATTCGTCCGGGTGGAGTTCATCAAGATTTACCAGACGGCTTGATTGAAGAAATCGCCGCTTTTGCCGACAATTTTCCTAAATATATTGACGATTTAGAATCTCTTTTAACTGAAAACCGCATCTTCAAACAACGTATGGTTGAAGTTGGAATTGTTAGCAAAGAACAAGCTTTAGATTGGGGCTTTTCTGGCCCAATGATTCGCGGCTCAGGGATTGCTTGGGATTTACGCAAAAGCCAACCTTACGAGGTTTACGGCGAATTAGATTTTGACGTTGCCATTGGCAAAAACGGCGATTCTTACGACCGCTATTTAATTCGCGTTGAAGAAATGCGTCAGTCAATTCGCTTGATCAAACAATGCATTGCAAAAATGCCGGCAGGTGCAATTGCAACTGACGATCCAAAAATTGCGCCACCAAAAAGATCAGAAATGAAGCATTCAATGGAGGCTTTGATTAATCACTTCAAACTTTTCACCGAAGGATATCGCGTTCCCGCTGGAGAAGCTTACGCCGCAGTTGAAGCACCAAAAGGCGAATTCGGCGTTTACATAATTTCTGACGGCTCAAGCAAACCTCACCGTTGCCGCGTTCGCGCTCCCGGCTTTGCTCATTTGCAAGGTTTGGAATTTATGGTAAAAGGTCACATGCTTGCAGACGTTGTTACCGTTATTTCAACTCAAGATATTGTGTTTGGAGAAGTGGATAGATAAAAATTGACATTTGCTTTTCGACCAATAACTTGCGCCGCCTTCTTTTTAAAAACTAATTTCAAAGGATCTTTTCAGATGAAAATCTACAACTCACTTAAAACTGCTAAAAAAAGAGATAAAAACTGCAAATTAGTTCGCAGAAAAGGTCGTCTTTACGTAATTAACAAAGTTAATCCTCGCTTCAAAGCTCGCCAAGGATAATTCCATTAAAATTTTGAGCGTCTATTCTTTTTAGTTTTGACGCTCACCCTCGCATCCATCTCAATTTTTTTAAGTAGTGGATTCAAGCATTTAGCAAAAGATGTCTTCCAATCAAAAAATCAGAATCGGAACTAGAACTAGCAAACTTGCCCTTGCTCAGGTTGCTGAAGTTCATTTGCTTCTCGCTGATTTTTTAGAAAATTCTCAAATCGAAATCGTTCCAATCACAACTTCTGGCGACAAAATTCAAGATCGCAACCTTGCCGACATTGGCGGCAAAGGTTTGTTCATCAAAGAACTCGAAGAAGCTTTAATTCAAAATAAAATCGACATTGCCATTCACTCGGCAAAAGATGTTCCGCCTTTTTTGCATGAATCAACTGAGCTTGTTGCATTCACCCCAAGGCTTGATGCTCGCGACTGCTTTATTTCTAAAAAATTTAACTCTTTAAAAGATTTGCCAAAAGGCGCGATTGTTGGAACTTCCTCCGCTCGCAGAAAAGCCATTTTATTGCGCTTGCGCCCTGATTTAAAAATTGTGAATTTTCGCGGCAATGTTGACACGCGTTTAAACAAAATTGAAAACGAAGATGTTGACGCCGCAGTTCTTGCCGCTTGCGGATTAGAAAGAATTGGTAAAGAACATTTAATTAAGCAAATCATCGAAAAAGATTCTATGCTTCCCGCTGGCGGACAAGGCGCGCTAGCAATTCAAATCAGAAAATCTGACAAAAAAATTGCCGAACTTTTAGAAAAAATTAACGATCCAAAAACCCAAATCGAAGTTAAAACCGAACGCTCTTTCTTGCGCGAATTAGGAGCCTCTTGCGCCACGCCAGTTGCAGCTCACGCCTGCGAGTTAAACAATAAACTTTACCTCACCACCACCATTTTTGATTACGACGGATCAGAAGTTTTTGAAACCACCTCAGAAGGAAAATTCGATTTAGAATCAGGAATTAAATTAGGATTAGAAGCCGCCAAAAAAACCAAAGCTGAAGCTGCTGAATTGCTGAAAAAAATCTGTAAATAAGAAACGCAAAAGAATCTGTCCGTATTTCCGTATCTGTTAGCCAATCACCCCCTGTCATCCCCGCGAAGGCGGGGATCCAGTTGGAGCAGGCTTGCTCGATGACAAATAATTTGAGAAACTAACCAATTCTGGATCCCCGCCTGCGCGGGGATGACAGCGCACAAAGAAATGATGACACCGAAATTTTCTGTAAATATGGGCGAGATTTAGCGCAGAAGAAATGCGCAAGGCAGGATTTGCAATCCCGCCTTAACGTTCATGTCCAAAGTTAGACTTAGGAACTGAACATGAGGACTTAAGTTGCAAACTCCGTCCTGCGAAAGTACACATATTCAGTTCCCTTCTTTGAAATTTTGCATTAACACAAGATCGCAACCAAGAAACACGAGATGTTAAAGCTTTGAGTTTCGTTAACGATCTCCACCGCCGCCTTTTTTAAAATTAGACTGCACGCTCATTTTTCTAACACCCACATTGGTGTTGTTATTTTTATTGCTACCCCTTTTTCCACCCCTGTTATTGTGGGGATCGCCCACGAATGGTGAAAGTTTTTTCACTGGTTTGAATTCTGGAATTACCTTGTTTTTGTCGTTAGTTGTCATGTTTTTTTGAATTAATTTTTACGTAAATTTTGAGTGAGATAGGCTTCCATAGCTTTTACTGTAATGGCTCTAAGACCCAGCCCACTGTTCATTTTTCTTCTTTGAAATTTTTATAAACGAAAGGTCGCACAAGATCTTAGAGCTAAGGCATCCATCCTCAAAAAAAGTCAGTATTTTTAGTCTCATCATGTGTTTAAATACATCAAGCCAAGACCACAATTTTCTTTGTTAAATCGACACGCAAACCAATTCTGGATCCCCGCCTGCGCGGGGATGACAGCGCACAAAGAAATGATGA
>CAYWVI010000027.1:18171-21527 GCA_964461905.1 uncultured Rhizobium sp.
AAGTTAGACTTAGGAACTGAACATGAGGACTTAAGTTGCAAACTCCGTCCTGCGATAGTTAGAAAATTTTTATCGGCTGAATTGAAGATCAAAATCTTCTGCTAACGCATCATAAGTCCCTTTATCAGAAGTCTTAGTGCGTCCAGCACGGCTTAAATCACCAAAAATTCTCATAAATTTTTCTTCGATTCTTTTGCTGTTATTGAAGTTAGTGTAATAAACAAAGTTTCCATATCCTTGGAAATTTATGGGCTTATTTGTTTTGAAATTATCGTCGAATAAACCAAGCACATCACAGTTTTCTCGATTAAAGCTGAATCCAAGAAAATAGAGTTTATTCGCCCGATTAATTACCGATCTAATTCTTTCTTTTTCACTATCTTGAATTTCTCCAATGATTTGTAGGCTGCGATGCATTCTTTCTGCGACCTCAAAGATTTTACCTTTCTTGTGGTAATCAGAGAGAGATTTTTCTTCTTTCAGATATCCATAAGATATTTCTAAAAAAGAGTCGTCACTACTTTCTGTTTTTAGCAAATTTCCGTAAGGGTAAATTATTCTTTCTTTAAGTTTTTCGTAAAAAGGACTGAGTTTTGTGCGCAAGAAATAATCAAGGCTGCGATCGTAGTTAAAGGAGATGATAGTAAGTTGATCTATTTTGTCAGAAACTTCTGCGTAATTCCCGCCACAGGTCACGATCATGTTGCGCAAGTGGCGATACCAACAAATTGATTCAAAATCTTGGAAAGTTTTTTCGGTTTCTGCTTTAAGAAGGTAATTTGCAATTAGCACTTTTCCAGCCTCAACTAATTCTTTTCTGGAATTCCAGCTTCCTTGTTTGGTTGTAAAAACTTTCTCATTTTCAATC
Organism: uncultured Rhizobium sp.; assembly: GCA_964461905.1. Lineage (GTDB taxonomy): Bacteria > Pseudomonadota > Alphaproteobacteria > Rickettsiales > UBA1997 > UBA2645. Next base: position 19,040 of record CAYWVI010000027.1, read on the forward strand.
GAGTTTAAAAGCTCATCAATGCTGAAGGGTTGGTTAGATCTAACTATGTCAGAGAGTTCAAAATAGTGACTGAACTCATTTTTAATTAAGTCGACGATTGATTGTCGAATCGCTTTAATTCCAGACTTTCTTATTTCGTTGGGAATCCTTTCCAGTAATGCAAAAATAAACCGACCAATTTCCAGCATTTGCTGGTTTCCAGAGTAAGCAGCATTATGTTTTTGGAAAAAAAGACTGCCGTTAAAAAGATGATCATGCGATTGCTGAGGTTTTGTTAACCAAGATTGCTCGATCGAATCAAAAAAATGACACATCAAGTCTGTATATTGATTCAGCTTAGAATCATCAAGCTTTGCAATTGACCGAATAAATTTTTCAAAATATTGAAAACAAACTAGCTTCATCAGCTCATCTTCATTGGCGATTTTTCTCACCAGCTGTTCTCCTGTTGGCATGGCGACTGATTTATTATCTGAAGAAAGTGAAGGTTTTGTTACCCTCTGAAATCCATTTTCCGGTCTAATTTCAGCAATTAAATCTTGAGCATTTCGTAGCCTAAAGTCTGCATTTGCACCAGCTCCTATTACTATTACAGTTTGTTTGTCGGTCTGGTCTTTTGGCATAAGCTACTCCTTCTTCAAATAAACCTCCGAACCCAAATCCCTGAACTTCTCGGACATTTCCTCCATTCCTTTTTCCGCCTCTTTTTGTTTCGCGGCGTAGTCGCGAACATCTTGCGTAATCTTCATCGAGCAGAATTTCGGGCCGCACATGGAGCAGAAGTGGGCGACTTTGGCGCCGTCTGCTGGCAAAGTTTCGTCGTGGAACGACTTCGCTTTTTCGGGGTCGAGTGACAGGTTGAATTGATCTTCCCATCTAAATTCAAAACGCGCTTTCGAAAGTTCGTCATCGTGCAATCTGGCGATTTTTTTGCCTTTGGCGAGGTCGGCGGCGTGGGCAGCGAGTTTGTAGGTGATTACGCCTTCGCGCACGTCTTCTTTATTGGGCAAACCGAGATGTTCTTTTGGCGTGACGTAGCAAAGCATCGCGGTGCCAAACCAGCCGATCATCGCAGCGCCGATTGCGGAAGTGATGTGGTCGTAACCTGGTGCTATGTCGGTGGTGAGTGGCCCTAAAGTGTAGAACGGGGCCTCGTGACACCAATCAAGCTGCTTATCCATATTTTCTTTGATCAAATGCATCGGCACGTGGCCCGGGCCTTCGATCATCACTTGGCAATTGTGCTTCCACGCGATCTGCGTTAACTCGCCCAAAGTTTTTAATTCACCAAGTTGCGCTTCGTCGTTGGCGTCGGCGATTGAGCCGGGACGCAGGCCGTCGCCCAAAGAAAAGGCCACGTCATATTTGTTTAGAATCTCGCAAATCTCGGCGAAGTTGGTGTATAAGAAATTTTCTTTGTGATGCGACAAACACCATTTGGCCATGATCGAACCGCCGCGCGAAACAATGCCGGTGACGCGATTGGCGGTGAGTGGAACGTAGCGCAACAAAACGCCGGCGTGAATGGTGAAGTAATCAACGCCTTGTTCGGCTTGTTCAATCAGCGTGTCGCGGAAAATTTCCCAAGTTAGATCTTCGGCAACGCCGCCAACTTTTTCTAAAGCTTGATAAATCGGCACCGTTCCAACTGGCACTGGACAGTTACGAATGATCCATTCGCGAATATTGTGGATGTTTTTGCCGGTTGATAAATCCATCAGCGTATCAGCGCCGAAGCGGGTCGCCCAAATCATTTTTTCCACTTCTTCTTCAACGCCAGAAAAAATCGCCGAATTGCCGATATTGGCGTTAATTTTTACCAAAAAATTACGGCCGATAATCATCGGTTCTGATTCGGGGTGATTGATGTTGTTGGGAATGATGGCACGGCCGCAGGCGATTTCATCGCGCACAAATTCGGCGGTGATAATATCGGGACAAATCGCGCCGAATTTTTCGCCAGAATATTTGGAATTTTTGATCAACTCTTCGCGCCGAATATTTTCGCGAATCGCCACATATTCCATTTCTTTGGTGACAATGCCGGCGCGGGCGTAGGCTAGTTGCGTTGGATGTTTGCCAGCTTTGGCTTTTTTGGGAGTGAAGTTTGTGAGATCAAATTCCGGCGCTGAAGGTTTGGCATCGCCAAATAAAATGCCGTTATCCTCTTTTTTGACTTCGCGACCTTTGTATTCTTCAACGTCGCCGCGCTCAGAAATCCAAGCCTCGCGCAGTTTTGGCAAACCTTTGTTTAAGTCGATTTTATCCAAAAAATTTTGATCGGTGTAAACGCCAGAAGGATCGTAAATCGCGAAAGTTTTTGTTTCTGATTTTTCAGACAAAGCGACTTCGCGCATCGCCACTTTGACATCGGCAAATTTTTTACTTTCTACGTAAATTTTTTTCGAAGCAGGAAGCGGACCTAAAGTTAGGTTTTTAGTAATTTTTTGAGAAGTCATAATTTGAATATTTAATGTAAATTCTTGCG
>CAYWVI010000028.1:0-21189 GCA_964461905.1 uncultured Rhizobium sp.
TCTGGCTATCTTCCAACCTATGAATCTGAAGCGTTAATTATTGCCAAAACTTTTGAAAACAAAGAATTGCCGCAAAAAATTAAGCTCGGCGTTTCAAAAAATATTGCACCAAAATCAGTCGCCAAAACCACAAATTCAATTCCCTACATTTTAACAAAAATTGAAGCGGCAGAAAAAAATTATTTTGATTGCGTAATGCTTTCTGAAAAAAAATTTATCGCCGAAACTTCATCAGCCAATATTTTTTGGGTAAAAAATGGCAAAGTTTTCACCTCAGCAAAATCTTGCGGAATTTTAGTTGGAACAGTTCGCAACAGATTGTTAAAATTATCTCCAATAAAAATTTTTGAAAAAGAAGCTAAATTATCCGAACTCAAAAAAGCTGACGAAATTTTTCTCACTAATTCCGGTTTTTTACTTGCGCCAGTTGATGAATTTTTGGGCAGAAAGCTTCAGAAAAATTTAGGAAATGAATTTTTAGAACTACTAAAAAAAGACTTAGAAAAACAATGCAGCAAATAAAATTAGACTGGCAAGAACCGCTGAATTTTGCTCAAAAAACTTCCGATAATTATGAAGAATCAAGCTGGGTTTTTCTTTACTCCGCCCTCAATAAATCAATAAAAAATTCGATTTCACAAATTGCACTTTTTCCTCAAGAAAAAATTATGTGCGACGACTTCTTTGCAGCAGAAAAAATTATTAGAAGCAGCAAAAAAAACTGGTTTGGATATTTTGCTTACGAAGTTGGACAACAGTTTGAAAGCCTGCCAAAAACTGAAAAATCTTTTATTTCTTTGCCCAAAATTTGGTTGGTAAATTTTGGTCTTATTCTCAATTTTAATCACGATAAAAAAGAATTAACGGCTGATTTTATTGATGAAAATCTTTTACAAAAAGCTCTGAGTTGGAATGAAAAACCTGCAAAAATTACCGCAGCCAAAGTTTCTTTTTTTAATTCAAATTTCACTGACAAATCTTACCTTGCAGCAATTTCTGCAATTAAAAAACAAATTGCTGACGGAGATTTTTATCAAACCAATTTAACCAGAAAATTCTTCGGAAAATTCGAGAAAAAACTTTCGCATCAAAAAAATTTTCAACTCTTTTCAGACCTTACAAAATTAAGCCCAGCCAATTATTCATCTTTTTTAAAATTAGATGAAAATTATGTAATTTCTTCCAGCCCTGAACTGTTTTTAAAAATCAAAAATAAAAAAATTATTTCGCGCCCAATTAAAGGAACTGCTGCTCGCGGAGAAAATTTTTCTGAAGATAAGAAAAACAAATTTTACCTTAAAAACAGCCCAAAAGAACGCTCCGAAAATCTGATGATTGTTGATCTTGTAAGAAATGACTTTTCGAGAATTTGCGAAGCTGGAAGTGTGGTTGTGAAAAAACTTTTTCACATTAGCACTTATAAAAACATTTTTCACATGTCGAGCGAAGTGCATGGAAAAATTGCTAAAAATTTTGATGCGCTAGACGCTTTAAAAACCTGTTTTCCTGCTGGCTCAATGACTGGCGCGCCAAAAATTAAAGCGGTTTTTGTTGCGGCAAATTTAGAAAAATTAGATCGCGGAATTTATAGCGGAACGATTGGATCTTTTTCAAAAAAAGAAGTAAATTCTGCAGTTGTAATTCGCACTTTAATTACCAGTGGAGAAAAGTTTGAGTTTCAAACTGGCGGCGGAATTACCTTTGATTCTGATGAAAAATCAGAACTTTTAGAAATTTTTAGCAAGGCAAAATCATTGTCTGAAATACTAAAAATCTCGCTTTAAGAAACCGCTGTTATTTGTAAAAAAACACAGCGGTGAAAAAATAAAATAATCCTGCTAGACAATTAAAATTCACAAAAATAAAAAGTGCAAAAAAACAATATGTAGTGTATTTCTGGATTAAATTCCACTAGATGTAGTATAAATTCAATCACAGACTAGCTCTAAACAAATTTCAATTCTTTTTTAAATGTCTAAAAAATCAGTCACAAAAACAGCATCAAAAACACCAAAAAATAAACAGGAATTTAACGTCACAATCGATCCAAAAAAAGATGATAAGTTAAGTAACTTTGGCAAAGCGGTTTTAAAAGATCGCTACTTAATGCCCAACGAAACTCCACAAGATTTATTTGCTCGCGTTGCTGCTTATTATGCTGATGATCAAGATCACGCAACTCGCCTTTACGACTACATTTCAAACCTCTGGTTCATGCCAGCAACTCCAATTTTAAGCAACGGCGGAACTAATCGTGGCCTTCCTATTTCTTGCTTTTTAAACGAATCTTCCGACTCGCTAGAAGGCATTGTTGGGTTGTGGAATGAAAATGTTTGGCTTGCTGCAAAAGGCGGTGGAATTGGCAGTTTTTGGGGCAATGTGCGCTCAATTGGCGAAACCGTAAAAGGCAATGGAAAAACTTCAGGAATCGTGCCATTTATTAAAGTGATGGATTCACAAACTTTGGCAATTTCGCAAGGCAGTTTACGCCGTGGTTCAGCGGCGGTTTATTTACCAATTAATCACCCTGAAATTGAAGAATTTATTGATTTACGTCGCCCAACTGGCGGCGATCCAAATCGTCGTTCTCTTAATTTGCACCACGGGGTTTCAGTTACTGATGAATTCATGCGCGCCGTTGAAAAAGACGCTGATTTTGAATTAAAAAGCCCACATAACGGAGCAACTATTGAAGTTGTTAATGCCAGATCGCTGTGGATTAAGCTTTTAACCACCAGAGTTGAAACTGGAGAACCTTATATTTTGTTTATTGATGCTGTAAATAAAGCAATTCCAGAGCATCATCAAAAACTTGGTTTGAATGTAAAAACATCAAATCTTTGTAGCGAAATTACTTTGCCAACTGGAGTTGATCATTTAGGCAAAGATCGCACCGCAGTTTGTTGCTTATCGTCACTAAATTTAGAATTTTATGATGAATGGAAAGACAATTCACAAATGGTTGAAGACGTAATGCGCTTTTTAGATAATGTGCTTCAAGACTTCATCGAAAAAGCTCCTGACGCAATGTATAAAGCCAAATATTCTGCAATGCGCGAACGTTCAGTTGGACTTGGCGTAATGGGTTTTCACTCATTTTTACAAAGCAAGAATGTTCCAATTGAATCAGCAATGAGTAAGGTTTGGAACAAAAAAATCTTCCAACAAATTAAACAAGGAGTTGATAAAGCTTCAAAAGTTTTAGCTAAAGAAAGAGGAGCTTGTCCAGATGCTGCAGAAGTTGGCATTGAAGAAAGATTTTCTAATAAAATGGCAATTGCCCCAACTGCTTCAATTTCAATTATTGCCAATAATTCTTCACCCGGAATTGAGCCTTTTGCTGCTAATGCTTTTACTCAAAAAACGCTAACCGGATCTTTCAGTGTTCGTAATAAAAACCTTGTTAAATTGCTTGAAAGCAAAGGAAAAAACTCTGAAGACATTTGGTCTTCAATCACTATTAATGAAGGTTCAGTGCAACATTTAGATTTCTTAGATGAACATGAAAAAATGGTGTTTAAAACCGCTCAAGAAATTGATCAAAGATGGATCATCGACCTTTCAGCTGAACGCCAAGAATATATCTGCCAAGCACAAAGTTTGAATATTTTCTTACCAGGTAACGTTTCGAAAAAAGAATTGCACGAAGTTCATTTTAGAGCTTGGCAAAAAGGTTTAAAAAGTCTTTATTATTGCCGCTCAACTTCAGTTCAAAGAGCTGATAAAGTTTCTAACAAATCTGAAAGTGATGAAATGTTTGCCAAAGCAGCTCCAAAGTTTGAAGAACCTGCCAATAATTCAGAAAGCAAGTATGAAGAGTGTTTGGCTTGCCAGTAAAAGAGTTATTTGAAAGTAAATTTTAAATAATTTTCTAACCAAGCAAAAACAGAACTGTTGCAATTTGAAAACCTGAAATTAAGTTGCGCCGCTCGCTTTTATGCAAGTTCCTTCCTTGGCCCCATCGTCTAACGGTTAGGACACCACCCTTTCACGGTGGGAATACGGGTTCGAATCCCGTTGGGGTCACCATTTTCTTCATTAATGGTTCGTTTTTTCACAATAAAAAATCGCAATCATCGAGATATTCTCCTAAAACAAATTTTTCGTTTTTTACTGGTAGGTTGTGGATCAACAGTCATCAGCTATTCTTTGTTTTTTATCACTTTACGTTTCTTAGAATTTCATTATTTGATCGCCAATATTTGTGGCTTCATTCCAGCTGTAATTTTTAACTATTCTTTTAATCGACGTTGGACTTTTAATTTTAAAGAAAAAAACAATTTCGCACAATATTTATCTCTTTATTTATTCTCTCTTGCGCTTACAAGCGCGTTGCTTGGCATGTTTGTGGAATATGCCAAACTCTCACCAGAAATTGCCAATATTATCACTATTATTTTGGTTACGTCGGTCAATTTTCTTGGCGTCAAATTTATTATTTTTAGAGGCGCTGTCTTAGAACGTTAATTTTTGAATAATTATTTCTGATACAAAATTAGCTTTTAAAAAGAAGTTTTAAGAAAAATTTTCTGATCTTCTAAGTAAAAAAAATGCCCTCCTCGCTGATAAAAGTCAGAATTATCAATAACTATCTTATCTTTTAAAATACACTCTGGGATAGTGTATTTACTGCTTAAATTCACTATTACATCAAAATCATTTTTACAAATCTCAGTAAGTTTATTACGTCCGAGTAAAATTAAAAATTTTTTCTCTTTTTGAATTAAACATTTTTCCTTATCACAAAAATTTACTGGCAAAATTTTAAACTCTTTTTCATCCATTTTATCCATCCATAGCTTACGTTCTTTTGAAGAGCGCGAACTTTTTGAAAATTGCAAACCATCTTTTTTATCATAAAGCGCGAAAAATTTTTGATTTCCATCAAATAAAATATCTGGTTTTTTGTTGAAAAAAATCGCAAGAAAAGAAAGTAAAAATATTACAACACCAACAAAACGCAGATGATTTTTCATTAAACAAAACATCAATAATCCAATTGTTGCCAATAGCAATCCAACATCAGAAAAATTTGGAGTTGCCAAATTTGAATAAGGTAAATCGGCAGTAAAAATCGCAATTTCTTGCAACCAAAAAACTCCCCAACTCATCAATTGCAACGGCAAAATTTCTAAAGAAAAAGGCATCAATAAAAGTGCTAAAAAACCAAGCGGCATTATTACAAAACTTGCCAAAGGAATTGCCAAAATATTGGCCACAAAACCAAGAATAGTTACATTGTGAAATGCGTGCATCAAAAAAGGAGCCATGGTGACTTGCAACAATATCGAGAGCAAAATGATCTCTAAAAAATATTTTCCAAAACGCTTAAAAATATTTCTCTCAAAAACAGATTTCTTATCATAAAAAATGCTGAGTGTTAAAATTGCTGCAAAAGAAAGCTGAAAACTAATATTAAAAACCACAAAAGGATTGTATAAAATCACCACTAAAATCGCTGTTGCAATTGCGCGACGAGCATTAACTTTTTCACCAATAAACAAAGCCAGTAAAGCCATTAAAACCATTAAAAATGCACGCTGTGCTGGAATTGGTGAATTGGCAATTTTTAGATAAAAAAATGTGCTTATTATTGCTGCAATTGCTGAGAACTTTTTGAGATCAAAGTTAAGTGCCAAATATTGACTTCTTGAAAGTAGAAAACGCGTTGAAACAAAAAAAATTGCCGCCGCTAAAGAAAGATGAAAACCAGAAATTGAAAGCAAATGAGCCAAACCAGAATTACGAATTTTTGTCATTAATTCTGGCGAAATTTGTTTTTGATCACCAATTAATAAAGATTCAATAACCGCTGCAACATCACCAGAAGTTGCGGAGTAAATTTTATCACGAGCTTTTTGACGTAAATACAAAAACCAATTATCTAAACTTGAAATTTCTGCTTTTTTTACAATTTTTGCCTCACCAATTGCAAAACCAAATCCACCGATTTTTTTCATTTTTGCATCTAAAGCAAAATCGTAATCATCAAAAAATTCTTTTGCCTGACGCGGCTGTAACATAGCGCGAACAGCAATAACATCATTAACTGCAATTTTCTCAAAATTTTTAACTAAGTTGATAGAAATTTTTGACGGTGGATTTTTAAAATATTCCTTCCCGTTTATTTTCTGCCAATCAACTGACTGATAATTTGTTTTTTGATCTAAAAACTTACGATCAATATCTTGATAACCGCTTAAATTTACAAAATTTTTATGAATGGTTTTATCGCTAATTTTTCTTTTCTTTTTTGCTTTTTTTGTTTTTACGATTTTTTTCTCTTCTGACTTATCTTTAGATTTCTTCTTTGGTTTTTTGTTTTTTTCTACTTTCTTTTTCTTGTGTTTTTTTGCTTTCTTTTTGGGCTTTGTAACTTTTTTCTTTTCGGCAAATTTTGGTTTGTACAAACTCGGATTAACAATCACCAAATTAACACCATCAACCTGATTTTGTGGGTTATGAAATTGTTTTATTGATTCAACTTTACCAAGAACATCAACATAAACTTTGCCTGTAATTTTAGTTTCAAAAAGAAAGATTTTTTGATAAAAAATCGTGTAAAAACCACCGAGTAAAAATAAACAGCAACCAAGAAAAATAAGGGATCTGCGAGATTTTTTATTTAAGAAATAGCCAATTGCAGAAAAGAAAAATAATGATGTAAATACAACAATATTGCTTAGAAATTTTTCTTCAAAAGAAAGATAGAACACCACACCAAAAGCCAATAAAATTGGCAACCACAACCAAAGATCTTCTTTTTCTAAACTAAATTTTTTGTGAAATAAAATGGGTTTCAAACTGGTTTAATTTGGTGTTTTAATTATCTGGCTTAATAGATCTAATACCAAAAATTGGTCTTAAAATTTTTTGTTATAAACTCTTGATGCAAAGCCAAATCCTCGTCAGAAAGAACAAAATTTCTTTTTGGTAAAGTTTTTCTAATTATTTCTACATTCAATTTTTCTTCAATAATTTCTTCTTTTTGCACCACATCAAAAACAAGACCAGATTGCGCACCACCCATTAACTCAATATATACATCGCATAATAATTCTGTATCAAGCAAAGCTCCGTGCTTGGTTCTGTGAGAAATATCAATGTTAAATCTTTTGCAAAGAGCATCAAGAGATGCTGGAGAGCCCGGAAATTTTTTGCGTGCAAGTGCAAGAGAATCAATAACAAAATCCACATCAATTGGTTGCAAACCAACAAGACGCAATTCGTGATTTAAAAACTTTAAGTCAAATGCTGCATTGTGAATTACTAATTTGGCATCCTTGATAAAATCAACAAACTTGTGAGCAACATGATCAAAAATTGGTTTGTCTTGCAGAAATTCAGTTGAAATTCCATGAATTTTAAAAGCCTCTTGTGGCACATCACGCCTAGGGTTAACATAAGTATGAAAAACCTGACCTGTGCGAATTTTATTAACCATTTCAACACAGGCTATTTCAATAATTTTATGCCCATCTTTTGGATCAAGACCTGTAGTTTCTGTATCAAGACAAATTTCGCGCATTATTTTTCTGAAAAAACACTATTTTTTGGATGACAAAAAGAGCGATTTGACTCTGATTTTAAAAATGCTACAACCTCTTTAACCACAAGGCTTTCGAAGTTTTTTTCTAAATTGTCCACTCGAGTGGATAATTCACCATTTTGATCTAAAAAAAGCTGCTTAAAAAAGTTGCGCAAAGCGTGAATATCTTCACGAGGAATATTGCGACGTTTCATTCCAACAAGATTTAAACCAGCTAAATGAGCGCGTTCTCCCATTACAAGTCCATTTGGAATCACGTCACCTTCAACACCAGACATGCCACCAATCATTGCTCCAGCACCAATTCTTGCAAATTGGTGAACCGCAGAAAGACCACCAATCACAACATGATCTCCCACTTCAACGTGACCTGCAAGCGTTGCATTATTTGCTAAAATTACATGATTTCCAACAACGCAATCGTGAGCAATGTGAACACCAACCATAAATAAACAATTGCTACCAACTTTTGTAACCATTGCACCATCTTGCGTGCCTAGGTGAATTGTTACATGTTCACGAATTGTATTATTATCGCCAATTTCTAAGCGAGATTTTTCGCCTTTAAATTTTAAATCTTGTGGCGCGACACCAATAGTTGAAAAAGGAAAAATCACATTATTTTTACCAATTATTGTCTCTCCCTCGATAACAACATGCGACCTTAAAACTGTGCCATCACCTATTTTAACATCATCACCAACCACACAAAAAGGTCCAATTTCAACATCTTCTCCTATTTGTGCTTTGTTGCTTACAATTGCACTTGGATGAATTTTTTTTGTCATATTTATTTTTTTTCTTTATCAACAATCATTGCAGATAACTGCGCTTCTGAAACTTTTTGTCCATCAACAATAGCTGTTGCAGCAAGTTTCCAAACCGCACCACGATTTTGCACTGCTTCAATATGCAATTCTAAAACATCACCGGGGATCACTGGTTTTCTAAATTTTGCGCCATCAATTGACATAAAATAAACTAATTTATCTTCAGCTTTAAAATCTGGAGCAGCAGTTACCATCAATGCACCAGCTTGAGCCATTGCTTCAATAATTAAAACTCCGGGCATAATTGGATGATCTGGAAAGTGCCCTAAGAAATGTGGTTCGTTAAAAGTAACATTTTTTATTGCGACGATTTTTTTACCAATCTCAAGTTCAACAACTTTATCAACCAACAAGAAAGGATAACGATGTGGCAATGATTTTAAAATTTTTTCAATGCCAATAATAGTTGTTTTTTCAGTCATTTTTTAAGGATTTGTTTATTAAGAATAATTTTTTTTCATCAAATTATTTTGGCTTTAATCAAAAGCAACTTCGATGATTTTTACTTGATTTGGAAAACACCTACTCAATTATAAATCCACTCCTTTCGAACAAATGAATCTCAAAAATGAGCGAGCAAAAAAATTCCAACAGATTTTCTGGTGCAGAAATTATCGTTAAAGCCTTCTTAGAAGAAGGCGTGGACACAATATTTGGCTATCCAGGTGGCGCAATTTTACCTTTTTACGACGCGCTTTTTGTGCAAAAAAAATTACGTCACATTTTAACTCGTCACGAACAAGCCGCAGCACACGCCGCAGAAGGTTATGCTCGTTCAACTGGAAAAGTTGGTGTAATTACCGTTACTTCTGGACCCGGTGCTACAAATGCAATTACTGGTCTTGCTGACGCTTATCTTGATTCAATTCCTTTGGTTTGCATTTCTGGGCAAGTTGCCACATCTTTAATTGGAACTGATGGCTTTCAAGAAGCTGATATTACTGGTCTAACACGCTCTTGCACCAAATATAATTATCTTGTTAAAGACGTAAAAGATTTGGCTTACATTATTCACGAAGCCTTTTATATCGCCCGCTCTGGTCGCCCCGGACCAGTTTTAATCGACATTCCAAAAGACGTTCAAAATAGCCACGCAATTTACGAAGGAAAAATTGAGATAAATCGCCCTTCTTACAAAATTGAGAAACGCAAAAATGAAATTCGTCACGCCGAAATTCGCGCAGCAATTGATCTTTTGGCAACAGCTAAAAAACCAATTTTTTACACTGGTGGCGGAATTATAAATTCTGGAGAAAAAGCTAGCGAACTTTTGACAAAATTTGTTCGCGAAACTGGCTATCCAATTACCAACACTTTAATGGGTTTGGGTGGTTTTCCAGCAAGCGATCCTCATTTTATCGGCATGCTTGGAATGCATGGCACCTTTGAAGCCAACATGGCAATGTATGATTGTGACGTGATGATTAATATCGGCGCGCGTTTTGATGATCGTGTAACAGGAAAAGTTGCTGGATTTTCACCAAATTCGAAAAAAATTCACATTGACGTTGATGATTGCTCAATTGACAAAATCATTAAAGTTGACGTGCCAATTGTTGGCGATGCGGCTGCTGTTTTGGAAAGCTTGCTTGAAGAATGGCAAAGCAGAAAAATTGGCAATCGTCACAAAGAAATTGCTGACTGGTGGCATCAAATTAAAAAATGGCAAGACATTAAATCGCTTTCTTACGAACAATCTGAAACAGGAATTAAGCCAGAATATGCCGTTGAGCGTTTAAACGCTTTAACAAAAACTTCTGCGCCTTTTGTTTCAACTGACGTTGGTCAACATCAAATGTGGGCAGCGCAATATTTACAATTTGACCATCCAAAAAAATGGTTAACTTCTGGTGGCTTAGGAACAATGGGTTACGGCGTTCCAGCAGCACTTGGAGCGCAAATTGCCAATCCAAATTCTTTGGTAATTTGTGTTAGCGGCGACGCTTCTTTTATGATGAATTTGCAAGAGCTTGCAACCATCAAACAATATAAACTTCCAGTTAAAATAATCATTCTCAACAATCGTTACATGGGAATGGTTCGCCAATGGCAAGAGTTGATTTATGATTCTCGCGAAAGCCAATCTTACATGGAATTGCCAGATTTTATGAAACTTGCCGAAAGCTTTGGAATTAAAGGCATTGAATGTTCTAATCCAAACGAGCTCGACACTAAAATTATGGAAATGATTTCGCATGACGGCCCAGTTTTATTTAACTGTTTAGTTGAAAAAGCTGAAAATGTTTTTCCGATGATTCCAGCTGGCGCAGCGCATAACGAAATTTTACTTGGCTCGCAAGCAAAACAATATGTTCAAAAAGACTTAAACGCGGTTTAAAAAATGACTGATCAAATTAAAAAACACGTAATTGCAATTTTAGTTGATAATGAATTTGGTGCCTTGGCGCGCATTGTTGAATTATTTTCTGCTCGCGGCTACAACATTGAGTCTCTAAACGTTGCACCAACTAGCTTGGATAAAAAATTATCCCGCGTTACAATCACAACAATTGGAAACACCAAAACCATTGACCTAATTTGCAAACTTTTAAAACGCATTGTTCCAGTTCATACCGCGGCAGAACTAACTCGCGAACATGGTTATATCGAACGCGAACTAGCTTTAGTGCAAATTATTGCCGACGAACAAAAGCGTGAAGAAGCTTTAAAAATTTTAGATAATTATCGTAGCAGCATTGTTGACGTTGCTGGCGATTCTGTGGTTTTTGAAATTATCGGCAATACCAACACAATTGACGAAGCATTAAACAAGCTTGCTAATTATGGCTTAGAATCGGTTTCACGAACTGGAATTGCCGCTGGCTTTAAAGGAGTAAAAAAATTAGCCAATAGCTAGACACTGTTAATACGAAGGCGCAAATGGCTTATTTGGTATAATTAAAAACGATTTTGCGAACCAAAATAAAATTGATAAACACGCAGCAAATATCCGAAATTATCTTTGCCAACCATTCAATGATAAATTGCGATAAAAATAGTAAAAACAACGAGTTAAATACCAAGTTAACCGCAACTAAAGCACCATAGCGCAGCATTTCTGAAGTTAGGTTGTGATTTCTATTTTTTTCAAAAGAAAAATATTTATGAGCAAAAAACGACATGATTGCAGAAATTATTTTGGAATAAAAATTTGCAAAAAATAATTGCTTCTTCATCTCAAATAAAATCAGAAAAATCGCCATCTCAATCAAATAACATAATATCTGCACCAAGTTATACCGCAAAAACTGTCGTAGATTTTTACGAGACTGTTGAAAATCAGATTTTTTTAAGAAGTTTTTGTATGTTTTAAAAAAATTAAAATTGCGAAAGATACGACAAAAAAGTTGATTTACAGCAACCTCTTTATTGCTCCACATCTTAGAAAATAAAAGCTTCATTCTCTATCACTCAGATAACTTATTAGAGGAACTTTAGGTGTTGAACTGATGTCGTGATTCAAAAAAGAAAGAATGAATTGCACGCCTAAAATAATTGGCAAAGTAGCAATCATTACCACGCCACTTGAAGAAAATTTATTTTGATAAACCGATTCCAGCCAAGCATTTACTCCATAAAACGCTCCAAATGTTGTTGCCGCAACTCCAATCAACAACATAATTGAAGCCAAAGAAAAATCTCGCATATAATAATTGTAAACAACCCGCTTAAAACTATTGCGCAAATGCTTTGCCAAAAATGGCGCGATTATTTTTTTAATCGACAAGTTGCTAATCTCTTTGCCGTAAACAGCTTGAATTGGAACGTCTAAAACCACAGCCCTAATGATATTGAGACGAAACAAAAGATCAGACTCAAAAAAATAACCGCGATCAATTTTATCCAAAGCTATAGATTTTAACACCGCACTATGAATTGCCGTATAGCCATTTGTAGGATCAAAAACATGCCAATATCCCGAAGAAATTTTGGTAAAAAAAGACAAAATAGCATTACCAAAAAGTCGAGAAAAAGGCATCAACATCACATCTTCTGGGTTAAAGAAACGATTACCTTTAGCATAATCAGTTTTTCTTTTGATAATGGGCAAAATGAATTGCGGAATTAAAGCTGGATCCATTTGATCATCTCCATCAATTTTAACAATTATGTCGATCTGATCTTTTAAAGCTTGAAGATAGCCGCGTATTACAGCACCTCCCACGCCCATATTTTTCTCATTATACAATACGCGAACCCTTGAATCGTAACAATTTTCAGCAACAAATTTTCCTGACTGTTGAGGGCAAAAATCATCAACCACATAAATTACAGCAACTTCATTACCGATCTTTTTTATAACATTGAGAATATGATCTTTAACTTTGTAGCATGGAATCACAACTCCGACAACTTCTTTATTTTGCAAAAACGTGAGCTTACTCATTGATATAAAATATATTTTTTCAATTAATTACCGCGCCAAATAAACTATATACCAAACTAACTATTTTAAGTATGAATAATATTTTAAACAGAATTTCGTTATTCCGTTTTGCCATAATAATACTTCTAATTTACGGCGTATTTTACGTTGGAAACGCTTTATCGCCTTCATCTTACGGCATATTACTAAATCAAATTGGTGCTGAATCTGAAGGTTTATTTTTTGGCAATCCTCAAAAAATAAGATCAGATGAATGGGCAGTTTATACGCCTTTGTTACAGGCGGCAGTTAAAAATAATTTTGAACGTTACAACAAAACTTCAGCTTATCAGGAAGATTTACGCCCAATTCTTTCTTTGCCAATAAAAGATTGGTCCATTCCTTTTAAACCAGCCTTGCTTGGTTTTTATTTTTTACCGCCAGCTTATGCTTTTTCGCTTTATTACTTTATTACAATGGCACTTTTTTTAAGTGGATTTGCCATGATGTTTCGCACTTTTGGACTCAGCGAAGTCAACTCGATTGCCTTTGCTTTATTGGTTTATTTTTCAGGATTTTCCCAAAATTGGTGGTCGGTTATTGGATTAATGGCGGCATTTTTTTCGTGGAGCTATGTTATTCTTGTTAGTAGAAAAAATTTCTACCTCAGATTGCTGCTATTTTATTTTTTTATCAGCTGGATGATATTTTCAATGTTTTATCCAGTGTTTTTCTACGGATTTGCTGTTATAATGGCGGTGCTGCTATATTGCTTTAATCGCGATTTTTTTAACATTAAAAACGTAATTAGTTTTGGAATTTGCGCAATTTTTGCATTACTTACCTATTTATTTTACATCAAAGATTCGCTTCTGCCGTTGGCAAATACAATTTATCCAAGCCAACGCATGGCAATATCTGGTGGCGAAGTTTCTTTGATGCAGTGGTTGTCGCAATTTTTTCCTTCTTTAGTTATCAGCGAAATTATGGCAGTTGATTTTTCAGGAAAATCAAATGTTTGCGAAATGAGCGTGATTGGATCGTATTTATTTTTGTTTGGCGCAATTTTTGGCAATTGGCGCAATTACATGCAAAAAATTAATCGCGAAGAGTTGAAATCAATAGCAATTTTATTTGGAGCTTTTGTTTTTTTTAGCTGTTGGATGCTACTTCCTATTCCATCAATTTTTGTTAAAATTATTTTTCTCGATCGAATTCCCGGAGTTAGATGTTTTTTTATCAGTGGCATTTTTCTACTTTCAATTGCCGCAATCATTTTACCAAAACTCGAGTTTGAAATTACCAAAAAAAGATCCGCACTAGCTATCACATCAATTTGCGCTATCAGCATTTTTTCGATTATTTGCTACAATGTACCAGAAATTTCGCTGCCAGAAAGCATGATTACCCTCTGCCTACTAATATCTTTGTTAATTTTTCATTATTTTATCATCAACTTAAAAGCGGCTAATCTTAAATTAGCTTTGCTTACGATCGTGGTTGTAAATAACGTTATTATTTTTGGTCAATTTAACCCTTTGCAGTCAGCTAAACCAATTTTTGATTTGCCTCAAACTGATTTTTTAAAAGAGTTAAACAATAAAGAGAATTTTAACAAAAATGGATTTTTTATTGAAAAAAATCTATTGGGAGCAACAGCCAATGGAATGGGTCTAAAATCAATTTCTCACGTACTTTGCACTCCACAATTAGAAATTTTCCGCTGTTATTTTCCTGAAATTGAAGAAGTTGAATTTAACAATATTTTTAATCGTTATTTACACGTCAGATTAGACGACATTGATAAACCACATAACATCCAAAACGATTTATCAATTTTGCCACTTGCCAGATTTAAAGAAAATAATGAACAGCAATATCAATGCTTATCACGAATCAACAAAATAAGTCATTGAGTTTAAGCTTACTTCAACTGTTGAAAATCAGATTTTTTTAAAAAAAATTTTGTGATTCTAATTTTTTTCATTTGCAGCAGGCTCATTATAGAAATGTCGCGTAAATCAAATTTATCACAAACATAAATTTTCACTTGACTTGCGCCTCGTGAAAAATAGTTTGCGCCCCTCTTTTATACTATCTTCTCTAAACACAGGTAATTTATGGCTGGAAAACCAAAAACATCAAAAGCAAAAAGAAATTCTATTTTATTCAAATTAGTTAGCACTGCAGGCACTGGATTTTTCTATCTCGCACGCCGCAATCCAAAACAAAAACAAGAAAAAATGGTGTTTTCAAAATACGATCCTGTAGTTCGTAAACACGTAGAATTTAAAGAACAAAAACTCTCAAGCTAGTCTTTGAGAGTTAAAGGCGGACTCGCCGCAAAGTGAGTCCGCCTTTTTTTTGTCCAAAAATCAAATTATTATTAAAATGCTTACCTCTCTTACCTCGCAAATTATTGATGTTGTCGAAAAAGCTGCAATTTCTTGTTACGACTGGATTGGCAAAGGCGACAACATGGCAGCAGATGCAGCGGCCGTTAAGTCGATGCGCGAAACTTTAAACCAAATGAATATCAGCGGCACAATCGTTATTGGTGAAGGCGAACGCGACGAAGCTCCAATGCTTTTTATCGGAGAAGAAGTTGGTAAAGGCGGAATTGAAGTTGACATTGCGCTTGATCCACTTGAGGGAACAACAATTTGCGCCAATGCTGGCGAGTCTTCTTTGGCAGTAATTGCTTTTGCTAAAAAAGGCGGATTCTTGCACGCTCCCGACGTTTACATGGAAAAAATCGCCGTTGGCGCAGGATTACCTGAGGGTGTGATTGATCTCGACAATTCACCAAAAGTAAATTTAGCAAATATCGCTAAAGCTAAAAAATGCGACATTTCTGATTTAACCGTAATGATTTTAGAGCGTTCTCGTCACAATGAACTTATCGCCAAAGTGCGTGAAGCTGGGGCAAGAATTCGCCTAATTGGCGATGGCGACGTTGCTGGAGTTATTGCCTGCACCAATCAAACCGCAAAAATTGATGCCTACATGGGAACTGGCGGCGCGCCTGAAGGTGTTCTTGCTGCTGCTGGCTTACGCGTGATTGGCGGACAAATGATGGGGCGTTTAATTTTTGGCGACAATCAAAAACAAATTGAGCGCGCCAAAAAAATGGGAATTTCTGATTTAAATAAAAAATACACTGCGCAAGAAATGGCAAAAGGAGATGTAATTTTCGCCTGCGCTGGCGTGACTGATGGCTATATGCTTGAAGGCGTTAAAAAATGCCAAAGCGGCAAAATTTTTGTAAATTCGTTAATTATGGATTCTGCCGCAAAAAAAGTTATCCGCACTAAATCAGAATTTTTATCATAGTATAAACTCATCTCAAAATATTAATAACTTCTTACTACTCCAGATAGAAATTTTCTCTTTTCTTTTTTGAATTACTGATTTAACGATTGCTTGGATCACATCGTTTTTAAAAAAATTAAAGCAACTATTGGTTGATTTTTTGTGATTAAAAAAGGCACTCTAACAAAAGAAGGAGAAGTTTATGACTAAAATAATAGAACAACGTCAAGAACAGTTAACTCAAATTCTGGACGCTTTTAACAATTTACAGCCAGAACATCAGAAAAAAGCAATTAACTTAGTTATATCAATACTAGAAAGTGCCAGCCTTCTTGAAGCATTAATGCCGCATCAACCATTAAGAAATCAGCTAGATATTTTTAAAAATAATTACGAAAAAAACTTAAATGCTGATATTTCACAACTTGGAAAATCTGACTTATCACAAGATTCTGTAGATACTTTACGCCAAATAAAAGAAATTGAGTTTTTAGACTTAACATTACCTCAAAAAAGAGAATCTATAAATACATTACTGAGCGAAAAAAATAAAAATCTCTCAGAATTTAGACAAAAGCTAGTTCAAGAAACAGACCATAAATATCAACATGCTCACGCCCGAGTTTCATGGAATTATGGAAATTTTATTAACTCAATTCTTCAAAATTTAAACACCGAAAAAAAAGAACAGTCTAATCTTTTACTTAGCGAAATTCTTCTTCATGAAAATGAAGAATTATTTTTTGAAAAATTAGTCGAACTTAACAAACTTTGCGACATACCATCGAACTTTGATCTTCTAAAAAGAAATTTTGGTTTAGATGGAATTGAAGAACATACAGCAATTAATCAAGGAACACTTTATCGTGCTAATCTTGATAATTCTGACATGTTGCACAATATTGAAAACTTCAACTCAAACCAAAATCTTTTTACAAAAGCACAAGATTTTTTTACTCAAACTTCAGAAAAAAAGAGCATTAAAATTGATACTAAAAAATTCAAAGAAGAATTACAAAAAGATAACTCATTAGATCAGTCTTTTCAGGCAATTAAAGAAAATGTTGGTGATGTTACAATAGGATTTGAAGTTGAATTTTTGCTGTTACCAAAAAAAGGTCCCAATGCCGTTGCAAATCAACTTGCAAACCAAACCGAAATTGAAAGATTAAATAAAGGATTGGCCGACATAGATTCTCGAGCTAAAATGAGAACAAATTATGGATTTCCATCAGATGATATTGCCTATACTCCAAATTTATTACTCTTCTACAACAATGAAGAATTGGCAGAAATCGCTGGACAAAACAGTCAAGTAAATCATGAAAAAAGAGAAGAAGTAAAAAACTTTCTAAACAGCAGAATTAATGAAGAAAATCGAGAAATTTTTGAAGCAGCCATAAAAAATATCGATCTTTTAACCGCCGAAGAAATTTTCTGCATGGATTTGTTTTTTGTGAAAAACGAAGAAGCCATAAAAAATCGCTATGTTCTTGATGATGTTTTTGATTGGAGAAACTCAAGCGTTGATAAAAACCTAAATAACATAATTTCTGACATCGCCTACAAAGGATCATTCTACAAAAAAACTCTTGATATGATTCGAGCTCACGAATTTTCAATTGGAGAATTTCCAATTGAAACTGCAACTCAAGATTTAGAAATCTCACTTGCTCATATGAGAGAAATTGCAAGTCAGCATGGTTTGCGCGCTAAAGATCGCGATGTGCAGATGAATATTGGAGTTGCAAAAGAAGATAATAGTTTGCTGAAAATTAACGTCGAAACTACTGAAAATGGCGATAAGCTTGTAACAATTCCGGGATCTACTGCTGATATTGGAAAAGCTCTTCAAAATGCCTTGGCAAGAATGATGGATGATTATCCTTGGACGCAAAGAAAAGGGCAAAATATCAACGGTGTTTCAGTTAATGTTGATCGCAAGAAAGTGCTTTTGAAAGATTTAAAAGATACTCCTTATTTCACTAAATATGATGAAACCAAACACACACCTAATTCTTCCGCCTTTCCAGTTCATCGTGATAATACAGGAAAATCTGGGCCAGTAAGACTTGCTTGTATAAATGAAGATTTAGCAGTTTATGAATTGCGTCTAATTGGTAATAATACTCATGTTCCTTATTACGACGAAGCAATTCGTGAAGTGTTCAATGGAGTTGAACTTATTCCAGAAATCTTTATTCCATATCTGATTCAAGAATTAGATAAAACAATAGAACAAGAAAAGTCTCCACAAAAAGTTAGTGTAGAATATGATGGAACGGTTGCAATAATACCTACTATAAAACTAAAACGCGCAGAAGAAAATTCACTACCTTGTCCTCCATCAACGATTCAAGGATTATCTTCAAAACCAATTCTACAAACTAAAGCTAAGGAATATTCTCATACTTAAAATAAAGTTGCTCCTAGTGATATAAGAAATTAATTTGCCGCAACCAAATAATAATGAAACTGTCGCGTAAATCATATTTTTCTAGTAAGTTAATTTACGCGACAACCTCATAATCAACGCTTTTAATTTCTTATGTCCAACATCCGCATCATCTCTCAATATATTAAAGAGTTAAATTTTAACTTACCTAGTGCTCCACAAATTTTTCTAAAACCCCAAGACAAACCAAATATTGCACTTTCAATCGACATTGACGCTAAAAAAATTTCTGACGAAAATTTTGAGGTAACACTAAAAATTTCTGCTGATGCCACAACAGAGGAAGGTAAATTTTTTGACTGTAAATTATCTTATGCTGGGCTTTTTTCATTGCAAAAAATTGAAGGCGAAATGCTGGAACAAATTTTGCTAATTTACTGCCCTAACCTACTTTTTCCTTTCTTGCGTCGCATTATCACCAACGTTACTTCCGATGCTGGTCTTGCACCATTAATGCTCGATCCAATTGATTTTGCCGATCTTTACAATCGCAGAAAAATGGCCGCCAATTCAACTCCAATAAATGACACAAAAAACTAATTTTTTAGGTCTATGAAAAAATATCTGTTTGCAGTTTTAATTTTAGCTTTTGGTTTTTCTGCTCAAGCTGCTGAATTATATAAAATTGATCCATCTCACGCTAGCATCAATTGGACAGCAAGCCATTTTGGTTTTTCAGATCAAACAGGCAAAATAACCGATGTTACTGGTTATATAAATTTTGATGAGGCAGACCCAAAGTCTGGATCAGTTGAAGTGCAAATTGGTGTTGGATCAATGGTAACTGGTTTACCAAAACTTGATGAACATCTAAAAAGTGCAGATTTTTTAAATGTTGCAAAATTTCCTACCGCAAAATTTAAAAGCACTGAAATCACAACTTCTGGCAAAACATTTGCTAAAATTAAAGGTAATTTAACTTTGCTTGGCATCACCAAACCCGTAACTCTTGAAACCAAACTAATCAAAATCGGAACTAACCCCATAAATCAGCAAAAAACCATGGGATTTTATGCAACAACAACATTGAAACGCTCTGACTTTGGCATGAATTTTGGACTACCCGGAATTGCAAATTTAATAAAAATCGAAATCAATCTTGAGGCAAACTATATTTCTGGCGAGTCTTCGCGTATTTTAGGAGCTGGTCCAATTTTATCACAAAATTCTAAAAACCCTGTGGAATCAATAGCTGAATGGAAAATCATTGCCGAAAAAAGCAAATTAGAATTTAAAGGAACCCGCGAAAAATCTGCAATCACCGGCTATTTCAAAAAATTTGATGGAAAAATTATTTTCGACAAAAACCAACTACCTAAAAGCAAGATTCAAATTGATGTAGATACTTCTTCAATCGAAGTTTCTTACTCAGAAGCATTACCAACCATTCGTGGCTCTAACTGGCTTTCTGTAACATCATTTCCAAAAGCAACTTTTGTGTCTGACAGAATTATTCTTTTAAGCGACATAAACTTAAGCAGCGCCGGAGGCTTAAATTTAAAGGTTGTTAATCACCTTGCTAACGAAATTAATAATATTCCAACCAACAAAAACAGCGACATAAATTTAAAGAATTTGCCACAACCAAATTCTTACCGAGCCAACGGAAGCTTAACCATCAAAGGCAAAAAAATCCCCGCTTCAATTGATTTTATATTAAGCGACTACTCCCCAACCCAAGCCTCAGCCACCGGAAAAATAAATATTAAACGCAGCAGCTTTAACATAGGAGACCGCAACGTTCAAAGAGCCAATGGCGTAGAAGACGACATTGAAATTAATTTCACAATCAGCGCCGAAAGATAAGTATATACTAAAAATAATTTTTTTGTTTTCTGTTAAAATAATTACTATTTTTCTTAGCAATTATTCCCATCTGCCCATGATGGGATGCATAATTTGTGAGCTAAGAGATAACTCACTTTTTCTTAACTAAACGAGTAGTTGCAAAAAAATCTTTCCCTTCTAGTTTGCACCCTCTTTTTTAAAGAAAAATTATATGGAGAGATGGCCGAGAGGCTGAAGGCACCTTCCTGCTAAGAAGGTATACGGGTAAAACTGTATCAAGGGTTCGAATCCCTTCCTCTCCGCCAACATCCTATTGCAAACCGAATCACTCATAGGTTTTTGCAAATTTATTTATACCGCTCCAAGCCCTGCGTTTGCGGCACTTTGCTGCTTTTAGTTTTTCATTTCAGCTGCACTTTTCTATCTCCGAAAATTTTAAATTTCGGTAAAAATCTGGTGTTTTTCTCTCCGTTTCTCCGTTTCAAATGAACCTTTCCGAAAATAGTACATATCGATAAATACTGGCTTCACAGGTTTTTCATCGAACTTTCCCCATTGCTACCCTGAATGGGATTTTTGTTTCTTTTGCGAACTTTTGTTCTCACCAAACTCTACTAAAATCTCAATCTTATCCCTGCGGCAACAATAAAATTATCAACTCTTTGACCCAATTGTTTTGCCAGATCTGCGGTACCAAAAGTTTTAGTGTGATAGCGCAAAGCAAAATATGGGGCAAATTTGCGGGTAATTTCATAGCGCGTTGCAACGCCAAGTTCCAAATCAGACATGCCGGATTTTACTTCTAATTCAGGAACATCTTGAGCAAAAAGTTCGGTCTCAAAATAAGGCTGCATGATCAATCTTTGAGTTAGAAAAATATCAACTTCCT
>CAYWVI010000029.1:0-20739 GCA_964461905.1 uncultured Rhizobium sp.
TTTTTTCCATAAATATTATGACTGACGCATTAAAAAAATTTGATCTTTGTGTAATTGGTGCTGGTCCGGGCGGATATGTTGCGGCAATTCGTGCGGCACAACTTGGTTTAAAAGTTGGCATTGTTGAGGCTAATCATTTGGGCGGAATTTGTTTGAATTGGGGTTGTATTCCAACCAAAGCTTTGTTGAAATCGTCAGAAGTTAATCATCTTTTGCATAATTTGGATTCTTACGGTTTTTCGGCACAAAAAATTGAATTCGATTTTGCTAAAATTGTTGAAAGATCGCGCGCCGTTTCAAAAAAATTAAGCGGCGGAATTGCTGGTTTGATGAAGAAAAATAAAATCGAAGTTGTTGATGGTTTTGCCAAATTTTTAGATTCAAAAAAAATCTCAGTTTCAAAAGATGGACAAGAAGTTGTGCAAGTTGAGGCAACTTATTTCGTCGTCGCAACTGGTGCTAGAGCGCGTGTGATTTCTGGCATGGAGCCAGATGGTGAAAATATTTGGACTTATCGCGAAGCAATGACGCCAAAAGCTTTGCCAAAATCATTGTTAGTTGTTGGCTCAGGTGCAATTGGATCTGAATTTGCTTCGTTCTACAAAAACATGGGCGCGGAAGTTACTTTGATTGAAATGGCAGAAAATATTTTGCCGGTTGAAGACGAAGAAATTTCGAAATTGGCGCGCAAATCTTTTGAAAAACAAGGAATCAAAGTTGTTACTTCAGCGGCTTTAAAAGCTTTGAAAAAAGGTAAAAATTCTGTTACTGCAACGGTTGAAATTGCTGGAAAATCGGAAGAATTAACCGCGGAAAAAGTGATTATGGCGGTGGGAATTGTTGCCAATATTGAAAATTTAGGCTTGGAAAAAACCAAAGTTAAACAAGACAAAGGTCGCATCGTTGCTAACGGTTATTTGGAAACGGCAGATGCCAATATTTTTGCAATTGGCGACGTGGTTGGCGCGCCGTGGTTGGCTCATAAAGCTTCTCATGAAGGCACAATCGCTGCTGAAAAAATCGCCAGCAAAATGGGCAAATATGACGCTAAAAAAGTTCATCCAATCAAAGTCGAAAATATTCCGGGTTGCACTTATTCAATGCCGCAAATTGCCTCGGTTGGATTGACCGAAAAGAAAGCTTTGGCTGCGGGCAAAAAAATCAAAGTTGGTCGTTTTCCTTACATGGCGAATGGCAAGGCGATTGCCGCTGGCGAAACTGAAGGTTTGATCAAAGTTATTTTTGACGAAAAAACCGGCGAACTTTTGGGCGCGCATCTGATTGGTGCTGAAGTGACCGAGATGATTCAAGGTTATGTGATCGCAAAACAGGCGGAATTGACCGAGGAAGATTTGATGCATACAATTTTTGCGCACCCAACAATGTCAGAAATGATGCATGAAGCGGTTTTGGATGCTTATGGCAAAGTGATCCATTTTTAGAATTTGACAATCAAAAAACGGTTTCTATTTTCCCGCCGCCTTTCAGCTAAGGAAAAAATTGTTTGCTATTGTTTTGGGTTAACAAAGGATTCTTTAGTGATTGATAAGGGACTGAGTAGAAATATTCAGAAAAATTAAAGCCAATTTGGTTTTCTAAAAAAATGAAAAAACTTTCTTTGATCGTTGCTGCAGTTGCTCTTTTTGCTACTGCCGCTCAAGCTGAAGCTGTAAAAGCTACTGCTCCTGCTGCTAAAGCTGAAGTTAAAGCTGTTGCTCCTGCTGTAGCTGCTCCAGTTAAAGCTGAAGTTAAAGCTGCCGCTCCTGCTGCAGTTGCTCCAGTTAAAGCTGAAGAAAAAGCTGCTGAAGTTGCTGCAAAACCAGCTAAAAAAGCTCATAAAAAAGCTAAAAAAGCTGAAGTTAAAGCTGAAGAAGCTGCTGCTCCTGCTGCAGTTGAAGCTCCTGCTAAAAAATAGTTTTAGTTTAATCTAAAATATTTATGCCGGATCAGCCAATTGGTTGGTCCGGTTTTTTTTGGTTTTATAATCTTACAATTAAGTTTTCTTAAAAAATTCTTGCAGTTTTTTATTTCAAAAATACCTTGCCCGCCTCTTTTTTAAAATAAGCCGATTTAGCTCAGAGGTAGAGCTACTGTCTTGTAAACAGTGGGTCGGGAGTTCGATTCTCTCAATCGGCACCATGCTTTGCTCTTTGAGCTTTGCATGTTGCAGCCAGTGAAGGTCATTGGAAACATAATTAGTTTTTACCTTCTTTCACATTTCCCATGCAGTTATTTCGCTCCATTATTTTTTCTATTTTTCTTGTTATTTGGGGTGCAATTATCCCAATTATTTATTCTCCAGCTTTTCTTTTTAATAATTCAAAACTTGCCGATCAGGGAGCTAAAGTTTGGTCTATTGTTGGTTTGTGGGTTTTAAAAATACTTTGTGGAATAGAGCATGAAGTTAGAGGTTTAGAAAAAATACCAAAAGAAGCGTGCATCATTGCCTGCAAACATCAATCAATGTGGGAAACGATTGTGATGCATTTAGTTTGTCATCGTCCAGTTTATGCATTTAAAAAAGAGTTGTTAAAGGTTCCTTTTTATGGATGGTATTTGCGAGCAATGAGCGGAATTGTCGTTGATCGCAAAGGTGGGGCTAAAGCTTTAAAAGATTTGATTAAGCAAAGTAAAAAATATTTAGCACAAAATCAGAATATTGTTTTGTTTCCTCAGGGAACTCGTGTTCCTGTTGGGGCAACAAGCGATAAATATCCGTATCAATCGGGAGTTATAGCTCTCTATCTTGCTTGTGGTGTAAAAGTGGTTCCAGCAGCTTTAAATTCAGGAAAGTTTTGGTCAAAATCTATGTTGAAAAAACCCGGAAAAATCATTTTAGAATTTCTTGACCCAATCGAAGCAGGGCTTTCAAAGCAGGAATTCTCAGAAAAACTTGAGACAGCAATTGAAAAAAGAAGTCAGGAATTATTGTAAATTATCAGCTATTTTTCTTTCTTATCTTGTAAAGCTTTTGCCACTTCTGGCGGCATATAATTTTCATCATGTTTAATTAATAGCTCACGTGAGAAAAATTCATTCTTTTGTTCATCAAGCTTTCCTTTCGCAACAACGCCCTGCCTTTCTCTAAACAAATCAGGCAAAATCCCAACATATTGCACTTTGAGGTTTTGAGCTGTGTCTGTGATAATAAATTCTGTAGTTAGGGCATCAATTTTTCTAACGGAATTTTCCATTACAAGACCTCCAACTCTAATTTGACGATTCTTAGTTTTTGTAAGGTTTTCTGAAGTTTGCAATTCGCTTGGTGAATAAAAGAACACCATATTTTCACGAAAATTCACAATCACAAAAGCCAAAGAAAAAATAGAAAGCACAAATACTGACCCAACAAAAATTAGGCGTTTTCTTTTATGAGAATTTCTCATTTTTTTCTTAAAAATTTGGTAACAAAAATTGCCGCGAGCAAAGATAAGGTGCAAAAAGAAACAAGATAAGCAGCAGTGATGTAGTTAGAGTAGTCGGTAAGATTTTCCATGTATAAAGAATGGATCTTAAGAGAAGTGGTGCCTAGAGCCGGAATCGAACCAGCGACACAAGGATTTTCAGTCCTTTGCTCTACCGACTGAGCTATCTAGGCTAAATTTTGACCGTAAACCAAAGAGGCAAGGCAAGCTAAGCAAGAGCTTTTATTTTGCAAGCTTCCTCTTTAAACGTTTCCGTTAATAGCAATTACTGAAATATTGCGACCGCAATCAACTTCTTTTAAATGCGTTGATCTTCTAAAACTAAAAAATTCTTTTGCATTTTTATAGGTGTCGATATGGCAGTTATCAATTTTAGATATGCCAGCAATTTGTAGTTTTGATTCAATATATTTAGAAAGATCAAACAGGTATTTTTGTGGATTTTTACAGTCTAAAAAGAATTTTTTATTTTCTGGAGTTTCGATCAGAAAATCATCTAAAAATTCTAAAGAAACCTCATAAGATTCTTGTTGAATCATTGGTCCAATTTTTGCTTGAATATTTTTGGCTCCAAGTTTTTTCATCGCTAAAACAGTGTTGGCAATTATTCCTGATTTTGCACCACGCCAGCCAGCATGAGCTGCGCCAATAATTTTATTTTCTTCGTCAAAAAACAAAATTGGCGAACAATCGGCGGTAAAAAGCCCAAGAGCGATATTTGGCAAATTGGTAACTAACGCGTCAGCTTTCGGCAGATTTTGTTTAGTATAAATTTTTTCTTGAGTGTCGATGGTTACAACTTCCGTGCCATGAACTTGATTTGTCATTAAAATATTTGTCGCAAAAATATTTTGTTTTTGCAGCGAGGCTTCAATTTCTGCGCGGTTCTGAAGAGCGCGATCAATTAGACAATCTTTGCCAAAAAAGTGAAACTTTGCTTTCATAAATTGCTGCTAAAAAAGCGTAATTTTGCTAGATATTCTTGAGGATTTTTAATTTTTACTAAGGCCTCTTTGGGTGTAAAAAACATGTCATTAAGGCGTGTTAATAAAAAGCGCATCGCCGCTCCAACCAAAGCTATTTTTAAGAATTTTTCTTCTTCGTCAGAAAATTTTCTGATTTCTTCATAGCCATTTAACATGGCTGCGAATTTTTCTTGGCTGAAATTATTTTTTTCATCAAAGCACCAAGCATTTACAATGATTGCGAAGTCGTAAATTAGCGCGTCATTTGCGGCAAAATAAAAATCGATTGCGCCACTAAAATTATTGTTTTGATCGAAAAAAACATTGTCAGGAAATAGATCCAAATGGCAGGCGCAAGAAGGCAAATCATAATTCCAAGACTTTTCTAATAGTTCTAAGTTTTCTGAAATTTCAGATTCTAAATTTTCTTGGTAAGAATTAATTTTATCAGAAAATTTAGTGAAAAGTTTTTTCCAGCCGACAATTCCTAAGTCATTAACTCGAGACATTGTAAAATCTTTTGCGGCGAGATGTAGTTTTGCAAGATTCTTTCCAACTTCAAAACAATGTTTGGCGGTAATATTGTCGTAATATCCATCATCGCGGGGTCTTAGAGTTGCACCGCTTAAGAAGGTAACAATCAAAGATTCTTTATCTTTGATTTTGGTGATCGTTGCACCATTTTTATCAAGAATTGGTCTTGGGCAAAGAACTCCATTTTTTTCTAAATGAAGTTTCAGATTTATAAAAAATTGCAGTTCATTTTTATTGATGCGAGCTTCAAAAATAGTAAGGATAAACTGACCTTGAGTGGTTTTGATAATAAAATTTGAGTTATCAATTCCTTCGACAATTTCTTTAAAGCTAATCAACTCTCCTAATTGATAATTTTTTAGGTGTTGAACAATTTCAGCGTTGGTGAGTTTGGTATATACTGCCATTATTTCTTTTCTTCGAGTTCTTTGGTCTTATTCCAAGAGTTAAGCCACATAGCATTTGATTTTGTGGATTTTGACCAAGAGCCACCTGATTTTTGTTGCACAGATTCTACTCTTTCCTGAAATTTTTGCTCTGGTGCTTCTAGCTTAATTTGTTTGGCAATTTCTAAAGTTGTTGCTGCAATTTTTGGATCAATTTTGGATCTGATTTTGGGGTTAAAAATTTTGTCGATAAAATTGGTGGTGTTTTCAAAAAAACTCATCACTTCAGCAGTTGAGAAATCTCCAGTTGATCGTACATTTCTTGAAGTGCTAAGCAGTTCAAAATAACGGGCAAAAAGCTCAGAAATAAATTGCTCGGGTTTATAACTTTTAAGAGCATCAACCATCAAGCGTTTGATTTCGGCTTTTAAAGTAATGCTTTTTGGTGAGCGATCTTTCATGTCAAAGCCAATGCATTTACGAAATTCTTCGCCCAAATTAATGCCGCTTTCAAATTCTAAAGCATGTGCCATTTCATGAGCCATGAGGTTGTGAGACAAGTTGCGCAAAATAATTTTTGGTGCGCTGCGATGTAAAAATTTTCCTAAAGTTTTGTCGTAAAAACTTTTTTGCTCGGTTAAAAAACATCCCAAATTTGTGTCCCAACCTTTGGTGATTCTAACCTCAAATTTTAAATGTTTTTCTTGCAGCTTGGTAAGAATTAAATCCAGACCATCTTTAAAAAGCTCAATACGATAAAGGTCAGAAAAAGTTTTGCTGAATTTGTTGAGATTGTCTAAGCCTTCAAATTCTAGCTGTGGTTGACAAATATCTTTTATGAAAGAAGTCATTTTATTTTTTGAGCGGTCGACAATAAAGTTCTAATTTATGTCCAACCAGTTCAAAACCAAAATCATGAGCAATTTTATCTTTTAATTTTTCTAGTTCTTCGTTGAAAAATTCGTGAACTTCATCAGTTGTTATGTCAATCAAATGATCGTGATGATCTTCTTCTTCTAGTTTTTCATAGCGTGCTCTGCCTTTGCCGCCAAAATCATGTTTGGCAATAACTCCAGATTCTTCAAACATTTTTACAGCTCGATAAACGGTGGCAATTCCAATGTTTGGATTAATTTTTGAAGCACGATGATAAACTTCTTCAACATCAGGGTGATCAGTGCTTTCAGAGATAACCAAAGCAACGATACGGCGATTTTCAGTTAGTTTTATTTTGTGTTCGATACAAAGTTTTTCGATTTGAGAAATCATGGGCATGTCTAAATAATGAGAAATGTCTTTTATTTTTCGCAAGTAAGTAGCTAATTTGCCAGTTAATTCTAAGCCGTTGTCGCGTAAATCAAGTTTTTCTTAAAAAATCATGACTAAAAATCGCAAAATTATCGAAACAACTTCTCCTTCATTAACCTTTGATGATGTGTTGTTAAAGCCAGCTCTTTCTAATATTCTGCCAGCAGATGCTAATACTAAAACCAAGATAACAAAAGAAATTTCATTAAATATTCCAATTATTTCTGCAGCAATGGACACGGTTACAGAAAGTCGTTTGGCAATTGCGATGGCGCAATCTGGTGGAATTGGATGTATACACAAAAATCTTTCAATCAAAGATCAATCTGAAGAAGTAAAAAGAGTTAAAAAATTTGAATCTGGAATGGTTCTAAATCCAGTTACAATATCGCCAGATGCTACTTTGGGCGATGCGCTAACAATTATGAACAATTATGGAATTTCAGGAATTCCAGTGGTTAAAAATGGCAGCAATAAATTGGTTGGTGTTTTGACAAATCGTGATGTGCGTTTTGCAACTGACAAAAAGCAGCCAATAAAAGAATTAATGACCAAAGATGGTTTAATAACTGCTCGTCCAAACATTAATAAATCTGATGCTAAAGCGTTGCTGCATAAAAACAAAATTGAGCGTATTATCATAACTGATGCAAATGGTAATTGCGTTGGTTTGATGACAGGAAAAGATTTGGAAAAAACAAAACAATTTCCTAACGCTTCAAAAGATGAAGAAGGTCGTTTGTTAGTTGCTGCTGCAACAGGCGTTGGTAAAGATGGTGTAAAAAGGGCCGAAAGTTTAATTGAGGCGGGCGCGGATATTATCATTATAGATACTGCGCATGGACATTCGGCGGGCGTGATTTCAGCTGTAAAAGAGCTTAAAAAAGCTTATCCAAAACAACAATTTGTTGCTGGAAATATTGCAACGAAAGAAGCGGCAAAAGCTTTAATTGATGTTGGTGCAGATGCAGTAAAAGTTGGAATTGGACCGGGATCAATTTGCACAACTCGAATGGTTGCAGGTGTTGGAGTTCCTCAATTGTCAGCAATTTTAGATGTTGTTGAATTTTGTGATAAGGTAAAAGTCCCTCTTATTTCTGATGGTGGTGTGCGGTTTTCTGGCGATTTGGCGAAAGCAATTGCTGCTGGTGCAAGTTGTGTTATGTTGGGTGGATTGTTGGCGGGAACTGAAGAAACACCGGGTGAAATTGTTTTATTTAAAGGTCGTTCTTACAAAGTTTATCGCGGCATGGGATCTCTTGGTGCAATGGCTCGTGGTTCAGCTGATCGCTATTTCCAACAAGATGTTTCGGATAAATTAAAATTAGTTCCAGAAGGTGTAGAAGGTAGAGTTGCTTATAAAGGTCCAGTTTCTGAAGTATTACATCAATTAATTGGTGGTTTAAAATCGTCAATGGGCTACACAGGAAATGGTACAATTGAAGAGATGAGAAAGAATTGTACTTTTGTTAGAATCACTAATTCTGGTTTGCGCGAGAGTCATCCGCATTCAATTTCTATAACTTCTGAGGCTCCAAATTATTCTACAGAAAATTAGTTTATTGATTTGCTTAAGATCTAAAAAAAGGTCATGTCTCTTTTGAAGACATGACCTTTTTTATTATAAGTATTACAAAAAAATTATCCGACCAATATTAGTAGTTTTTCTAAAGATTGTTCAGCAAAGCCGCTTTCTATTTCAAAAGTTTTTATGATGTTTTGTTTATCATCATAAATTGCAATTTGACCAGATTGCAAGGCTGCCATGATAGATTCATGACCATGCATGATACCGATATTTCCTTCAACAGAAGGAATAACTACCATGTGACAAACGCCCTTAAAAAGGACACCTGTTGGAGATATTATTTCTAGATGCAATGACAATGATTTAGACATGAATTATTTTGATTCTTTCAAAAGTTTTTCACCTTTGGCGATTGCTTCTTCAATGCCACCAACCATGTAAAATGCAGCTTCAGGAAGGTGATCATATTTTCCTGAGCAGATTTCTTTAAAGCTGTTGATGGTGTCTTTCAAAGCAACCCATTTTCCAGGAGCGCCAGTGAAAACTTCGGCAACGTGGAAAGGTTGTGATAAGAAACGTTGAATTTTACGAGCGCGAGCAACAGTTAGTTTATCTTCTTCTGAAAGCTCATCCATACCAAGAATTGCGATAATGTCTTGTAGAGATTTATAAGCCTGAAGAATTTTTTGAACTTCGCGCGCAATGTCGTAATGTTCTTGACCAACGATGCGTGGATCAAGAATACGCGACGTAGAATCTAAAGGATCAACCGCAGGATAAATACCAATCTCAGCAATTTGACGAGACAATACGGTTGTGGCGTCAAGGTGCGAGAATGAAGTTGCTGGAGCTGGATCAGTTAAGTCATCCGCTGGAACGTAAATAGCTTGAACTGAAGTGATTGAACCATTTTTAGTTGAAGTAATACGTTCTTGCATTGAACCCATTTCGGTTGCAAGAGTTGGTTGATAACCTACAGCTGAAGGAATACGACCCAAAAGAGCAGATACTTCTGAACCAGCTTGTGTGAAACGGAAGATGTTATCTACGAAGAAAAGTACGTCACGACCTTCTTTGTCACGGAAATATTCTGCTTGAGTTAAGCCAGTTAAAGCAACACGAGCGCGAGCCCCAGGTGGTTCGTTCATTTGTCCGTAAACAAGTGCTACTTTAGAATTTTTAAGATTTTTGATATCGATAACGCCAGAATCCATCATTTCGTGGTAAAGATCGTTACCTTCGCGAGTTCTTTCACCAACGCCAGCAAACACTGAATAGCCAGAGTGAGCTTTGGCAACGTTGTTGATTAATTCCATAATCAAAACTGTTTTACCAACCCCAGCACCGCCAAACAAACCAATTTTACCACCTTTTGAATAAGGAGCTAAAAGATCAATAACTTTGATACCAGTAACAAGAATTTCGGTTTCAGTTGCTTGGTCTGAAAGTTCAGGGGCTTTTGCGTGAATAGGAGCAACTTCTTTAGTTTCGATTGCACCTTTTTCATCGATTGGCTCACCAATTACGTTCATGATACGACCCAAAGTGCCTTCACCAACTGGAACAGAAATTGCTCTTCCTGTGTCAACTACTTCAGCACCACGAGTTAAACCTTCTGTAGAGTCCATTGCAATTGTGCGAACTGTTTTTTCGCCAATATGTAGGGCAACTTCAAGCACTAGTTTTTTGCCATTATTTTGGCATTCAAGAGCGTTGTAAATTGAGGGCATTTCGCCATTTTCAAATTCTACGTCAACGACAGCAGAGATTACTTGTGTGATTTTTCCTGTGTTTTTCATTTTGTAAAAAGTTATGAAGGATGTTTGAGCTTCAACCAGAGAAGGGCGCGCAATCTAAAAATAGAAAATCAAAGTGCAAGAACTTACTTAGCTCTTTTTATTCTTTATTTTTCAGTTGTTTAAGGCTGATTTTTATTGCTAAAGCATAAAGATCTGACAACTCCAGATAAATCAAGATTCCAAGCATCAAAAATCAGGTTATTTTGGGAACAAATTTTAATAATATCTGCCTCTTGTTTGAATCCGATTTCAAAAATAATTTTTCCATTTGGAGACAAAAAATCGGAGGCTTTGGCAGAAATTTTTCTATAAAAATCCAACCCATCAATTCCTCCATCAAGTGCGATAATTGGTTCATAAATTTTAACCTCTGGCTCAAGAGATTGTATATCTTTGGATGGAATATAGGGTGGATTAGAAATTATTAAATCAAACTTTTCTTTAGAAGCTATTTCAGAAAAAAGGTCTGAGTTTTTTAATGTTAAGCGATTTTCTACCTGATGAAACTCTGCATTTTTCTGACAAATTTTTAGTGCATCTCTGCTTATATCAACTCCCAACGCTTCAGCATATTGATAAAATTTTAGCAAAATAATAACTAAGCATCCAGAGCCAGTGCCAATTTCTAGAATTTTTAGATTTCGATTTTTATCAGGAAAGTTTTTTAAAACTAACTCGATAAGACTTTCTGAGTCAGGACGCGGATCAAGAACGTTGTGATTTACAAAAAAATCTTCGCCAAAAAACTCTCTTTTTTGAATAAGATGAGAAACAGGTTCGCGCTTACTTCGACGCTCGATTAATTCAAAAAAAGATTCTTGTTGAGAAGGGCTTAGCTCAAGATCTGGGTTGAAAATTATATGTTCTTTAGAAGCAGAAATGGCGTGAGAAAGCAAAATCAAAGAATCGAGTTTGCTATTCTCAACGCCAGAGGAGTTGAGCTCCAGACGTGCTTTTGATAAAGCACTAGAAATTTTCATTTAGAACTTTCCAAAAATTTCTCTAACAGAAGTTTCGTTGATTAGGAATTCTAGGTTTTTTTCTCTTCTAATATCAAATTCACTTAAATTTTCTGTGCTCACAGGATTTTTTGCAGCTACCTCTTTAGTAACATCAGAAAGCTTAGATGAAAATTTACCTAAGAAGTTACGGTAAGTATCTTCAGTTAGAGTGGCATTTCCAACCAAATCAACAGATTGCACTTCGGTTTCTGGTGTTGTGAGAGGTGTAGTTTGATCAGTTATTTTAGAAAAATGAGAGATTAAGCTACTAATTAATCCATCGACCTTCTCAATTTTTACAGCTAATGAACCTGATGGCAAAGCATCATCAGAAAGAAGATTTGCTTCTCCATTAACAGATATTTTGTAAAGCTGATTCGAAAATTCTAAGGATACTATTTTAATAATTTTACTTCCTTGAGTTGGAATTTCTTGAACTTGGGTTGGATCAGCTGGTATTTGCAGATTTTGCTCATCCTTAGTAACTTGCGCTGTATATTCTAACTCAGCCATGAAGTTGCTTTTGATAGGTGTGTTATTTACAGATACATCAACATTAGGTTGTGCGGCTGGGGTTTCTGGTGAGTTTGGAATTGATTCTGTAGGCGTTGTAGAAGCAGTAGTATTTGCGGCTATATTTTCTACAATAGGTTGTTTTACAACGTTAGCATTTTCAGGAGTTACAACTGCTGGCACTACTGTTGGATCTGTAGCTGCTGTAGATCCAGCTATAGTCGGTTGAATATTTGTATCTGCTACGGAACTGCCAAGAATAATTTCTCCTGTTTTTAATCCATCGGCAATTTTTTTCTCAAAAAGATTTTTGTATATATCAACAACATCAAAACCTTCTACTTCATTTATGTTGATTTTAATTTTTGTTTTTATGCTTCCGTCTGCTTCGATGGAAGAAGTTGAGGTGATTGTGGAAGAACTTGCGGCATAAATCAGATTTTTATCAACACCAACAAGTTTATAGCCAGAATCTTGATAGCTAAAGTTTGAAATCATCCCATCAGATACAGAAAAACTAATTACTGGCGCTTGGGCAAACTCAACATTAATAACGTTATTGTCAGAATCTTGAACTGTAATTGGTTCTGGAATTGAAACAGTAAACTCTGAAGAAAGAATGCTAGAAGAAGACGCTTCAAGTTGCTTGATTATAGTTTGTCTTTTGCTCAACAAAGATCCAGGAAGAGTAAATTTTAAATCTTTTACAGTTATTTTTTGCATCAGAGGAAATCCAGAAACTTCAATTTCTCCAACAGAAATGTAATTGCTATTTTTGCTGACAAAAGACTCAACTTGTTTTTGTAGTTGACCAGCTTTAAAGAACCAGAAAACGCTGTAAACTAAAGAAACTACAACTAAAAAAATTACAAATTTTACTAGTATATTTTTGCTCATATATTTTTGCTTAGATTTTAATTTTAAATTGATACGTTACGAGTTTCTTCTGGAACGATAAGAGTCAATCCATCAAGCTCTTTAGTCATTATTATTTGGCAACCAAGTCTTGAAGTTGGAGTTAATCCAAATGCTAAATCTAGCATATCTTCTTCATCTTCAGTTGGCTCATTTAGTTTGCCGTAAAAATTTTTATCAACAATTACATGGCAAGTTGAGCAAGCAAGAGAGCCTTCGCAAGCTCCTTCTAAATTGATTTCATTTTGATGGGCGGCTTCCAAAACAGTTGTTCCAACGGGTACTTGAAATTCTTTGTTTTCGCCTTTTACAACAAAAATAACTTTAACGGTTTCAGACATTGATTTTGAGAAGAAAAGATGAGGATAAAAAAATTATAAAAAGTTTTTATAAGAAACGAGATTTTAGAAATAAAGAATTTTAAAAATCTAAAAATAATTTTATCCCAAAAAGAATTTTATCAAAAAACAAATGACAAAAATTGTTCTTTATCAACCAGATATTGCAGGAAATGTTGGCTCAATAATTCGCACTTCTGTTTGTTTTGATTCGGAGCTGCACATCATTGAGCCTTGTGGCTTTCCGCTGGATATGAATCGTGTAAAAAAATCAGCTCTTGATTATATTCATCATGCAAAAATTTTTCGTCATACATCTTTTGAAGAGTTTTTTCAAAACGAAATTATAGCAAAAAATCAGAGGTTAATTCTTGCAACAACTAAAGGTAGTGTTGATTACCGTAAATTTGATTTTGCAGAAAATGATTTTTTAATGTTTGGCAGAGAAAGTGCGGGAGTTCCTGATGATGTTGCAAATAAGTCGCATCATCGAATTTTTATTCCCATGAAAAATCAAATGCGTTCACTGAATGTTGCAATTTCTTGTGGGATTATTTTGGCGCATTCTCAGAAGTAAATTGTGGTCTAATTCCTAGAAGAGGTGCGATATTTTTTATTACTCTTCCAGCAACTGGAGCTGCAACCATACCACCAGTATTAAAGCTATAATTAGGGCGATCAAAAATAACATAAACCAAGTATTTTGGTTGTGACATTGGAAAAGCCGCAACAAATGATGCCATGGTTTGCCTCTCATTATATCCTCCTCCTTCAGCTCGATTGGCGGTTCCTGTTTTGCCTCCTACGTCATATCCTTCAACATTAGCCTTTTTTCCCGTTCCATCCAAAACAACGCTGCGCAGCATTTCTCTGATTGTTTTGGAGGTTGATTCTTCAATCACCGTTTTTCCCTTTGGTTCTTTTTCTAATTTTAAAAATGACGGACTATATAATTTTCCACCATTAATAATTGATGAAACAGCGGTTGCTAAATGCAATGGAGTTATGGCAATTCCATGCCCATAAGAAATTGTAAATAAGCTGATTTGACTCCAGTTTCTTGGATAGATTGGCCTTCCCAAGCCCGGAAATTCTGTATTTACTTTTTTCAAGAAGCCAATTTTTTCTAAAAATTCTTTTTGATTTTCAATACCAACTTTTTCAGCGATTTTAACGGTTCCGATGTTTGAAGAATGATCGAAAATTTCAGCAACAGTCATTATTGGTTTGTCTGGATGGTCATCTTTAATTGTGAAGCGACCATATTTTATGGGTTCGTGTACGTCAAAAGAATCTGTTAATTTTACTAACTTTTTCTCGATGGCAATAGTATTTGTAAATACTTTAAAAACTGATCCTAATTCATAAACGCCATTAGTAACCCTATTAAAACGTTCATCAGAATCAGCTTGATGTTGTAAATTTGGATCAAATGTTGGTAAAGAAGATAGAGCAAGAATTTCTCCTGTATTTACATTCATAACAAGTCCAGCAGCGGCTTGGGCGCGGAATTCATTGATCCCATTTATTAGTTCGTCATGTAAAATATCTTGTACTCGAACATCGAGAGCTAGATTTAAATCTTCTCCTTGTCTTAGTTTGCGATCATATTGCATTTCCATACCAGCAAGACCTTTGCGATCAAGATCTACATAACCAATAAAGTGGCTGGCAATTGATCTTTGGGGATAAACACGAATTCTATCATCTTCAAAAAGCAATCCAGCCATTTGCAATTTTTGTACCGCATCAACTTGGCTTGGAGTAAGATTTCTTCTAATTAAAATCCATTGTTTAGTATTTTTTCCTTCGGAGATTTTTTTTAAAGTTTCTGCGTAAGATAAATCAGAAAAAATATCAGAAACTCCTTTTGCAAGAGCCTGTGGGTTTTTAACTAAAACGCTGCTGACATAAAGAGATTTGGTTTTTAAATCGGTGGCAACCAAAACACCGTTTCGATCATAAATATTTGCTCTGCGTCCAGCTAATCGATGATCATAAATTCCGCTGATTTTTACTTTATCGCCAAAGGCGGCAATAAAAATCATGCGAATAATAATGATTAGAAAAACTCCCAATATTGAAAAATAAACAAACGCCAATCTGTTCTTCTTAATTTCAATGTTGCTCATTTTTAATTTGGGAGGAGTTTACGCCGACTATTTAAAGATAGTCGGCATATGTCTTATAATTT
The DNA here is from genome assembly GCA_964461905.1 of uncultured Rhizobium sp. Classification (GTDB taxonomy): domain Bacteria; phylum Pseudomonadota; class Alphaproteobacteria; order Rickettsiales; family UBA1997; genus UBA2645. Next base: position 14,907 of record CAYWVI010000029.1, read on the forward strand.
AATTTCTTCTACTAGTTTTTTTACTGCTTCAACTGAGCGGTTAAACATGGTTAATTCTTGAGAATTAAGTTTTATCTCAATGATTTTTTCAACGCCGTTGGAACCAATAATGGCAGGAACTCCAATATATAAATCTTTAACTCCATATTCGCCGTTTAAATTTGCTGCAACTGGTAAAATTCTTCTTTTGTTAAATAAATAGCTTTCTGCCATTAAAATTGCTGAAGAAGCTGGTGCATAAAATGCTGATCCAGTGCCAAGAAGCTTTACAATTTCAGCTCCGCCATCACGAGTGCGTTGCACAATTTCATCAATTTTACTTTTTGTAGTTAAGCCCATTTCAATTAAGTCGGGAACAGGAATTCCAGCAACACAAGAATAGCGAATTAAAGGAACCATCGTGTCGCCATGACCACCCAAAACAAAAGAGTTAACATCTTCAACTGACACATTAAATTCTTGAGCTAAAAAAAGAGACATCCTTGCAGAATCAAGAACTCCAGCCATTCCAACCACTTTGTTTGCTGGAAGACCAGAAACTTTTTGCATAACATAAACCATCGCATCAAGTGGATTGGTAATAACAATTACAAAAGCTTCAGGAGCATATTGTTTAATTCCTTCTGCAACAGATTTGATAATTGAGGTGTTAGTTGCCATTAAATCATCTCGGCTCATTCCGGGTTTTCTGGCAATTCCTGCGGTAACAATTACCACATCAGAGCCAGCGATATCAGCATAATTGGAAGTGCCAGAAATTTTTGCATCGAAATCTTCAACAACAGAAGATTGCTCTAAATCTAAAGCTTTGCCTTGAGCTACTCCAGCGTTTACATCAAGAACAACAATATCGCCAAGATTTTTTAGTCCTGCTAAATGAGCAAGAGTTCCACCAATGTTACCTGCGCCAACTAGAGCGATTTTGTTTCTTCTTTTCATAAGTTTTAATTTGAAGTTAAAATGTTAATAATTTCGTCAAAAATTTCTTGCTGATTTTTAGTTCCGTCAATCATCTTAATTCGAGGATTTTTCTTGGCTAGTTGCAAAAATCCATCACGAACTTTTTGGTGAAAATCAAGACCAAGTTTTTCATATCGATTATTTTCTGCTCTATTACTAATACGTGCAAAAGCTATTTCAACTGGAACATCAATAAGAAAAGTGATATCGGGTGCAAATTTGCCAATAGTAGTTTCTTTGACGTTATCAATTAAACTTTCATCAAGTCCAAAAGCACTTCCTTGATAAGCATAAGTTGAATCAAAAAAACGATCTGAAATTACAAAGCTTCCTTTAGATAAGGCGGGCTTAATTAGTTTTTCTACATGCTCAAGGCGCGCCGCAAAGTTTAAAAGTAATTCTGTTTTTGCTTCGAGTTTTTCAATTTTTTCATCAATTAAAATTTCTCGAATGCGCTCACTTGCCAGAACCCCACCCGGTTCACGAGTTAGAACAGAATGTTGTTTTTGCGATAAAAAAAACTCGTGCAATTTTTTTGTTTGAGTTGATTTTCCTGAGCCTTCAATTCCTTCAAATGTAATAAACTTTGGCTTCATTTATGAGAAATCCTAAAAATATTTTAATCACGGGAGCTAGCAGCGGAATTGGTCGCGCTCTTGCTGTTGCTTATGCTGCGCAAGGTATAAATTTATTTCTATGCGGCAGAAATGCGGAAAAATTAGAGCAGACAAAAATTCTTTGCACAGAATTAAAAGCAAATGTTCTTTTGAAAGCTATTGATGTTTGTGATGAAGTGGCGGTTGCAGATTGGATAAAAAAAATTGAAGAAACGCACGAAATAGATTTATTAATAGCAAATGCAGGCATTTCTGCAGGAACGGCTTCAGGCACTGAATCTTTTGCCCAAATTAAACAAATTTTTTCCACTAACTTGAATGGAGTTTTAAATTTTGTTCATCCACTAACCGAGAAAATGAAATTACGAAAAAGAGGACAAATTGCGCTGGTTTCTTCTTTGGCGGGTTTTCGCGGATTGCCTAGTTCTCCAGCTTATTCCGCAAGTAAATCAGCGGTAAGAGTTTATGGAGAAGCTTTGCGTGGAAATCTGAAACAATTTGGAATTTCGGTAAATACAATTTGCCCTGGATATATAAAAACTCCAATGACAGATGTGAATAATTTTCCGATGCCTTTTTTAATGGAGGTTGAGCGCGCCGCAAAAATAATAAAGTTTGGATTAGAAAAAAATAAATCGCGAATTGCCTTTCCATTTCCACTTTATTTTGTGGTTTGGCTGGCAACTTTACTTTCAACAAAAATAACAGATCCAATTTTTGCTAAATTGCCGGGAAAGAAAAGTATGTAAATTGCTATTCTTTCGGCAAAAAACCATCCGCAACAAGTGTATGTTTAAATAGCGTTGACGAGGGTAATAAATGTGAATTTTAGCGTTGTAAAAGTTAAATTAAGGCGCAAAAAAAAGGCTCTTGGTTTTTTTCCCAAGAGCCTTTTTTTATATTCAAAAATAAGAACTATTTTTTAGCTGCTGGTTTTTTATCTTCAGCTTTAGCTGCAGGAGCTGCGCCACCAGCTGCTTGAGCTGCGGCAGCAGGATCTTCTTCAGATTTACCGCGACCAATTAGAGAAGCGATTAAGAAGTTATTTTTCTTAGCTAATTTTACACCATTTGGTAAAGTTAAATTTTCAGCTCTAACTTTATATCCTAAGTGGAGAGTTGAAGCATCAATCTCAAGCTTTTCTGGAATTGTAGCACCTTTATCGCAAATAACTGTAGTTTTGCGTAAAACGGTATGTAAAAACCCGCCTTTTTTAATTCCAGGAGATTTGTCCAAGTTTACAAAAACAATTTTTGGTTGTGCGCGAATAGTTTTTTCTTGCTCACAATCAAAAAAATCAACATGAATTGGGTGATCAGAAACAGGATCAAGCTCAACTTTATGAGCAATAACTTTAGTTTTTTTGCCGTTTAAATCTAACTCAATAACAGAAGTTAAAATTGTGCCTTTGAAATATTCATGTTCAAATTCTTTGCTATTTAAGCTAAGATTTACATTGCCATTTTTAGAGTAGATAATGGCTGGAATATTGCCTTCTCTTTTCATTTTTCTAGTTGCAGAAGTTCCAAGAATTTCTCTTTTTTCTGCTTTTAAAACTACAGACATTTTGTCTCCTAAAAGTTTTGTTTAGTATCTTAATATTGTTGGGAATTTGTTTTTTTTGTCATCAAACTGAAGCGACCTCAAACAAAAGAGCGCGGCAAGATATTTGCCATCTTAAAAAGATCAAGAGATTTTACTTAGATGATAGTTTTTGTAGTTCTTTAATTACTTCTTCTACGTGACCGTTGACCTTAACAGAAGTCCAAATACGAACGATTTTGCCCATTTTATCAATTAAAAAAGTGCTACGATCGATGCCCATATATTTTTTTCCAAACATCGATTTTTCTTTGATAACTCCATAAGTTTTGCAAATTTCGGCTTCTTCATCAACCAACAAGTTGAAAGTGATATTATATTTTTCGATAAATTTGCAGTGAGATTTTGCACTATCTTTTGAAACGCCAAGAACGATGCAATCTAGTTTTTCAAACTCATTAATTTTTTTAGAAAAATCTTGAGCTTCAATTGTGCAACCCGGAGTATCATCTTTTGGATAAAAATATAGTACGACGTTTTTTCCTTTTAGTTCAGAAAGTTCAATCTCTAAACCTTCATCACTTTGCGCGGCAAATAATGGTGCTTGCTGTCCTATTTCTAATTTCATTATTTTTTGGTGGTAGATTTTTTCTTTTTTGATGGTTTTGCAGATTCTTCCACAGCTCCAGCTTTGATTTGCGAGATAATATCATTAAACTGAGATTGGCTGCAAAGTCCAAGCAATACAACGTCTCTTGGTTTAATTCCCTTCATGTTCCAGTGAGTACGATTTCTGATTGAATCGATCATTTTATCAGTTGTTCCAACGAGTTTTTTGATTTGTCCGTTAGTAATTTCTGGATAATATTTTAGTAAAAATGAAATGCCATCTGGCTTGTCTTGACGGCGTGCAATTGGAGTATATTTTGATGCTTTTTCTGCCTTTACTTGTGAAGCGGCATTTTTATTGATAAGCAATATTGCACTTGGATCTTTTTCGCATCTAGAAACTTCTTCTTTTGTTAGCTGCCCTGATAAAAAAGGATTTTGTCCGATTATGCCAGAGGCAACGTCGCCATCAGCAATTCCTTGAACTTCAAGTTCGTGCAAACCACAAAAATTGGCAATTTGGGCAAAAGTTAAAGAAGTGTTTTCAACCAGCCAAACAGCAGTTGCTTTGCGCATTAGAGGTAATTCTTGAAACATTTTTAGATGAATTGGTTTTTGAATTTTTTTGCACTTTAACTTAGGCGCGATTTTAAAAGCAAGAATCTCAAGCAAACTTATTTTCTTATCTTCCTTTTCCTTGATCTTTGATTCCGATTTCGAGGTTTTCTGGGTTGTTTTCGATGTGGATTTTTTTGTTATTTGGTTGGTTTTTGTTGTTTAAGTATTTTTTTAAGACAAATCCTAATCCTGTAAATACAAAGGCTCCAGTGATTCCGGCCATTAATTTTGTACTTGGTTTTTCAGACTTGTCAGATTCGCGCTTGCTCTCAATAATTGGAGGTGCGTCTGAACTTGGAGCATTGCTGATAGCCAGATTATTGCTTGGCTTTTGAGTGATTTGATCATTTATGCTTGGCTGAGATGAGGGAAAGAATGGTGAAACAAATTCTTGATTGCTTGGTTGATTGCTTGGCTGTTTTGTAAATTCTGCAATTGATGGTTTAGAAGATGGAAGATCAGAAGTGTCTTTGGAATAGCTTGGTTGATTGGTGGGTAATTTAGTTTTTCTTGAAGGTAAAGATGTTGGTAGTTTTGATGGAACTCCTGTTGGAACGCCTGTTGGTTCCCCAGTTGTTTTGTCGCTTGGATTAAAAGAAGGAATCTCTGATGGAGCATATTGTTTTAGTGATGGTTTTTGGCTGGGATTTTGCGAAGGAACTCCGCTTGGCAATTCGCTTTCTTTAAATGGCGCAAAAGACGGATTTGAGCTTGGCATAATCAAATCGCCAGCAGTTGGGTGATATGATGGAATCTCGCTTGGATTGCCGCTTGGTTGTGAAGTGGGAATTCCACTTGGATTAAAACTTGGAACACCGCTTGGTAGTGAACTTGGCTTGCCGCTAGGCAATGAAGAAGGATCTGCGCTAGGCAATGAAGAAGGATTTGCGCTAGGCAATGCTGACGGATTTCCACTTGGCAATGAAGTTGGCTCACCACTCGGATTAGAAGTTGGGCTTTGGGATAATTGCAACTGAGTTAAAAAATAAGCCTCTGGCATTTTGGCAACTTCTGTGGCGTTAACGCCAGAAAGAATTATGGTTTGAGATTCGTTTTCATTTAGGTTTAGTTTGATGATGGTAAATGGATAATCTTTTTCAGTTAGATTTATTTTTCGGCATCTATTGCGTCGTCAGAACCATCGCCGTAGTAATATGCGTAATCGTCATCTGTGGAATTATCACCAATTGAGTTGTTTGTTTTATTTGCACCAAAACTTTCTAAATCAAAAATTCTTCCCGCTTTTTCTGCATCATTCATCAATTTTTCTACTTCTTCTTCACCGCCCAAACGTCTTGCCCAAATTGCATTTACTAACTCGGGATCGCTTCTTGGATCAGCCAAAATTCTATCTTCTTGTTTGGAAGAAAATAATTTACGTAAAACAGGACGGCTGATTTTTAAAGGTGAGCTAGCAGCAAAATCGAACTCGCCATTCAACAATTGATCGATTGTGTAATCACTATCAGTTGATGAATGAATTTCGA
>CAYWVI010000030.1:0-20399 GCA_964461905.1 uncultured Rhizobium sp.
TGGCGCAACTTTACCAACTGCGCGGCAGAGTTGGTCGCGGCAAGATTCGCGCTTACTGCTATTTTATGTTTGATAATCGCAAAAAAATTTCAGAAGACTCACGCAAGAAGCTTGAAATCATGCAAAATCTCGATTCGCTTGGAATTGGTTTTAGCGTTGCCAGCCACGACATGGATATTCGCGGCAGTGGAAATTTGCTTGGCGACGAACAATCTGGCCACGTTAGAGAAACTGGCGTGGAGCTTTACCAACAAATGCTTCTTGAAACAATTGCCGATCTAAAAAACAACCCGCAGCATTTACAAAATAACGAGAGCGCGAAAGTTGAAATTGATTTTTCTGTGCAAATTAAACTCGGAATTTCGCTGCTAATTCCAGAAGATTACATGCAAGATTTGGGCTTGCGCATGAGCTTTTACAAAAAAATTGCCGCAATTTCAAATGACAAAGATCAAGAAAAATTAACCGACGAAATGAATGATCGTTTCGGCAAAATTCCTCAGGAAATTTCTAATTTGATGGAAATTGCCAAACTAAAATCTTTGTGCAAAAAACTTGGAGTTGAAAAATTAGAAACAAATTCAGAAGGAATTATTATCAGCTTTAAAGACAATCAGTTCAAAGCTCCAGACAAGTTACTACAACTAATTTTTTCTAGCAAAAATCGCGTTAAATTGCACGTGGGACAAAAAGTTCTTTTTCTTTGTGACGTAAAAACAACAGAATTAAAAATTTCTTCAGCGCAAAATATTTTAAACCAACTGCAAAAATTACTTTAAAAAATGAATCAAATAGATCTTGAAGAAGAGTTAAAAAAGAAAAAATTAGCTGAAGATGAATCTGACGAAGATACAACAAGTTCTGACGAAGATGATGATCAGAATTTTATTCGTAAAGATGAGCCTCAAGAAGAAAAAGAATCAGAAGAAAAATCCACAGAAACCAAAAAAAACGAACCCCAAGGCATTTTTAACAAGATAAAAAATTTTGTTTTTCCAAAGAATAATCAACAGCGCAATTTAGACAAAGAAACTGGCGGCTTAGAAGCCGAAAAAGATAAAGGAATTTCAGAAAAAGATGTTTGGGACGATAGATCTGAACAAGTTGACAAAATGGGTTCAACTGATGTGTTTAACACAACTGGAATGCGCTCTGTAGTTTGGAAAAAGAAACGAAAACGTCTTGAAGAAGCAAAACAAGCCGCTGAGGCGGCGGCGATCGGAAGCACTCTTAAGAAAAACAAAGTTGATTTGAAAGATTCTTTTGGAACTCCAACTCAAAGTTACGTCGCCCAAATAAAAAACATGAGGCAAGATCGCAGCACAATTGATAATGGTCACGGAAGGTAAGCCAAAAAAACAACCTTAATAACTCATCTCCATCTGCACAAATCCTAAATAATTGTTTTTAGAATTTTGAATATTTCCGGCTTGTATTTGTCTAATAAAATTAAATTTAACTTTAGCGTCATTGCTGATTTTTCTGAGATAAAAAACTTCTAAATCGCGCTCTTTGCCTTTTGGTGCCAAAGAAATTTGGCTTTGAAGTCGTGTTAAATTTCCTGCTAAATCTCGCGCCACAGGAACATCGGTTTTAACGCTACCGCGATAAACTCGCATTGGTTCTAAATAACCCAAACCAATTTGACCTTTGAAGAAATCATCCAACACAATTGACGCTGAAAAACTGCGACTACGCACATCGTTAAATTCGCGAAAAATTCCATATTGATTGCCTTGAATTTTTGAAATTCCTTCTGAATAGCTAGTTAAAAATTGCAGATTTTTGGTTAATTTATGACTTGCCGAAATTTTCGCGTAAGAAGTTTTAACATCTCCTTTAGACTCAAACGCGCCAAGGCTTTTTGAGTTTAAAATATTATTATCAAACTCATCAATTTTGCCGACAGAAATTAAATAATTTGAATCTGATTTTGGTTTTAACGACATCGTAAAATCAAGAATCTGATTTTGCTTAACACCTTTTTGCGACAAATTTGACGCGCCATCGTAAGAAGTTTGGTAAGAAAAATTAAGTGCCATTTTTTTTGCTAAAAAATTTTGAGAAGCAAAAAATTGGTTGAATTGTCTGTTATTAATTAGGTTAGCAGAAGAGCCTTGCATGAAAGATTGATAAGGGTTTGAAGCCAAATTCTTTTGAGAAATAAAACCAAAATTTGAGAAATTTTCTTCTTCTAAATTTGCTAAAACATCCACATTAGTTGCAAAACCAAATTGTGAATTTGTGTTTTTTCCAGCCAATTCTTGAACAAATGAAAAGCCATGATTTAAGCCTTTTTGAGGATCTGTTGAACGATCAAGAGTAATAAATTTTAAGCCCAATCGATTTGCCGCTTCAGCGTTTTTGTAGGTGGCAATGTTGAAATTCAAACTAGCTTTTTTGTCATTTTTAAACCTAAAAGGCACTGCTCTTGAACTGATATTGTTAAACACAAAATTATTTAAACTGGTCACGTTATTTTGCGAAACTTGCTTGCCAATTTTTGAGGATAAATCGGCTTTATAATCGCGACCATAATCGTCAAAAAATATTGCCGAATTGAGTTTTGCAGAAATTCCTGCCGAAAAAGCATCACCAAAAATTGGGCTAGTTACAAGCGAAGTTGTTGTTAATTCGTAACCGCCATCTGCAACGCTGGCACCAAAACCAAGAGTGTTTTGCCCTTGCGCCTGAACTGCTTCGTAAAGATTTAGCATTCCGCGACCGTAAACGCTGTCGGTTCCAACAGCTCCTAAATCATCTGCGGTTGTAAGTAGAATGTCGGCAGTTTGCACGGCGGTTAAATGTGGCCAAGCAGCGCGCAAAACTGCTGCTGCACCCGCAACATGAGGCGATGCCATTGATGTTCCGCTAGAATAGTAATAGCCGCTTCCTATGTAAGCTCCAACAATATCAACACCCGGAGCCGCTAAACAATAATTTGCTGCATCTCCACAAATGTTGCTGTCAAAACCATCATCTGGATCTGTGGCGATTTCTAAAGAAGAATCAACCGCAACAACTGATAAAACATATCCAGCCAAACTTGAGTCAATTGCGTAATAAGCTGGATAATCTGGCTGCAAATTTCCTTCATTTCCTGCGGCCGCAATAGTTAAAATGTCTGCGTTTTTTGCTGAAACTAACGCTGATTTGAAAGCAGAATCACTACCCAAACTATTATCATAACCAAGGCTCATATTTATTACACCAACATCAGCATCAATGGCTCCTTGGATAGAATCAGTAATGTTAGTAATTGAACCATTACCGCTACTATTTAGAGCTTTTAAAACAACCAGCGTTGAATCAAAAGCAACGCCATGAATTCCGCCACCATCTTTTACTCCAGCGGCTGTACTGGCAACGTGGGTTCCGTGACCATTGTCATCTGTTGGATTATTATCTCCATTTCGATAATCGTAATTTCCCGAAGTGCTATTAACTCCATAAAGATTTCCTGCAATTTCAACATCATCAATTTGCGCACCAGTATCAATAACTCCAATTTTAACTCCATTTCCAGCAACGGTTTTATTGTTTTTATCCAACAAAGCATAAGCTTCTGCAGCATGAATTAATTCTAAACCTTCTTGGTTATTATATTCTGAAGTGCGATAAACATTAGCTTCAGAGCTAGAAATTGAATTGTTCCATTCATTTGAAATAACTGGAGCCAAAGTTCCACCGCCGCCACCTCCTCCACCTCCACAAGAAGATAGGATAAAAATTAAAAATAAGGTTCCTAATTTTAGGCGCATAAAAAACTATGATAAAAATCCCACTTCACACTTAGATGTATTTACAAACGAGTCTTGGTTTTTAAGAAAATTAGATGAGCCAAAATAGTCGAAAACATCACAAAAGCACAAATATAAAAAGCAGCAGAATTATTAGCTCCGGGAATCCCGCCAACATTCATGCCAAAAAGCCCAGTAACAAAAGTAAGAGGCATAAAAATTATGCTAATCATTGATAGTTTGTACATACTTTTATTTAAGCGTTCACTCATTGCATTCGCCAATTCATCATGCAAAATTTGTGACCTATTTGCCGCCTCGTCAGCCTCTTCAATAAGATGAGTAATTTGATCTAAATTTTCTTGAAAATGTCTTTTTGCCCAACTGTTAATCCAAGTTTGATCTGATGTGCGTAGTTTAGCAATTACCTCACGTTGAGGTATTAAATATCTCTTAAAAACTGCTGATTGTATTCTAACTTGCAAAATCTCTTCACGAAATTTCATATCGTGAGTAGTCATAACTTTATCTTCTAACTCATCAATTTTTTCATTCATCGCATAAAGAAATGGCGATGTTTTAGATAAGATGTAATAGATCATATTATACAAAAACTCACCCGAGTTTTTTATTTTTTTTCCTTGTTCAAGAGATTCTGCAATTTCGTAAACCGCTTTAACATCACGACGTTGTGCAGTGATAATACGCTTATCATCTATCCATATACGTAGCGAAACCATGTCGTCAGGTTCGGAGTTTTTATTAAGATTTACGGATCGCAGAATAATTAATAAACCCTTTGGAAACTCCATCACTCTAGGTCTCGTTTCAAGAGCAAGTAAGGCATCTATTATTAAATGATCTAAATAACCAACTTCCTTTTGCAGCCAATCACCAGCAGATTTATTTCCTGCATTAATATGAACCCACGTCAATCCTTCATTTTCAATTTCTTTTGATGCTATTTTTTTGTCCACCAAAGAAGACAAACCATCATTATCAAAATTATAAGAAAAAAGAATTGGAGTGTTTTTATTCATTTACTTGAGAGGAAAGTTTTTTAAGTGAAAAAGTAATTTTTCCAGCAGCTCCTTTTGATGATTTTTTGGCTTTAAAGCTTGAAATCATAATAACAGATTTTTCATCAACTAGATACATTTTATCTTCAAACTCAACTTCTTCTTTGTTTCCTTTTGAACCAATATTTAAGCTATAAATTGATTGAGCAGCATTGCCAATTTGTTTACCAGCAGCAGCTTTAACAATATCATGACCAATTGCATCAAATGTATTATCAGAATTTACAGTAATTAACCAAGTTCTGCTATCTTTTGTTCCATCACTATGACGATAGCTAAACTGCACCACACCTTTATTTTCTTCCCACTTACCATTAATTTTGGCAGTAAAGGTTCCTGTAATTTTACCATTTACATCTTGCTTAATAGCAAAACCTTCAAGATCTCCATCAAAGAATTTTTTAATCTCCATCTTTGCAGATCCTTCAATATAATCTAACTTAGGTGCTTCTTTTTTATGAAGAATTCCTTCAAGAGCAGCACAAGAAGAAACTGCTAAAATAATTGCAATAACTGAAGTTGTTTTGATGAGTTTTTTCATATGTTTTAAATGTGTTTTTTGCGGGCAATGATGTTGATAGACTCAACGGTAATTGTAAAAAATAAGGCAAAGTAAAGGTAGCCTTTAGATATGTGAAGATGCAAGCCATCAGCTAACAGAATTACTCCAACCATAAAAATAAATGCCAATGCTACAATTTTTAGAGAAGGATATTTGGACAAGAAAGCACTTATGTGAGAAGAAGAAAAGAACATCACAATCATTGAAATTGTGATTGCTGTAATGATTACTGGAATATTATTTGTCATACCAATTGCCGTAATTACAGAATCGAAAGAAAAAATAAAATCAATCACCGTGATTTGCAAAACAGCAGCTAAGAAATTTTGACTAACACGAATTTCTTTTTGTTCTTTTTTTGTTTTTTCTTTCAAAAAAGCATCTCGCGCAATTTCTCCAGCACTTTTAACAATTAAAAATACGCCACCGGCAATTAGTAGAAAATCTTTATGAGAAAAACCTACTTCTCCAATATGAAATAGGGGTTTTGTTAAACCCATAACCCAAGATAAAGCCAAAAGCATCAAAATACGAATTACAAATGCTAAAGATAAGCCAAAAGCACTAGCGGTTTTACGAAATTGTTGAGGTAATTTTTGCACAACCAAAGCAATAAAAATTAGGTTATCTATACCTAAAATTATTTCTAAAAAAGTTAACGTAACCAAACTAAAGAAAATGTCGTAGGTTAAAATATCCATAAATTTATGATTTAATTGAAATTATTTTTTGTTCGTGAAAAAAAGCGATTAAAGGCTGAATTGCAAGACCTAATATTGAATAATAGTCACCTTCTACTTCTTCAAATAGATGCTTTCCTAAAGATTCATATTTATAGCTCCCCGCACAAGACCAAGATTGATCTTTTTTAACGTAATTTGAAATTTCTTCTGGTGTTAAATTACGCATTTTTAACTGTACACGAGAAAAACTCTGAAAAATTATTTTATCACCTTTCGCAACACAAACTGCATTATTTTGAAAATGAGTTTTACCATTAAATTTTAGAAGTTGCGCAATAGCCTCATCAGCATTTTTTGATTTTGAAATTTCTTCTCCCTCAAATTCACAAACCTGATCTGAGCCAATTACCACAGCATCTGAAAATTTTCTACTAATTGATAAGGCTTTTTCTTTTGCTAAAAAAACCGCTAATTCTTTTGGAGGCAAATTCAGATTTTTCTTCTCTAAATCTTCATCATAAGTTGGAGCAATAACTAAAAACTCTAAACCAACTTCTTCTAAGATTTTTTTTCTTACTGCAGAAGTTGAGGCTAAAATTATTTTTTGGTTATTGCTTAGCATGAAGAACTTTTAAGACTAATCATTGTTAAAAATTTACGCTCTAACTCTGGATCACTTTTAAAAGATCCCAACATTGTTTTGGTAGTAGTAGAAGTGCTAATTTTATGAATACCACGAGTTGTCATACATTGATGTTTAGCATCAATTAAAACCGCAACTCCTTTAGCTTTTAAAACTGAACTTAAGGTTTCGGCAATTTGCGCTGTCATTGTTTCTTGGGTTTGCAAACGCTTAGAAAAAACATCTAAAAGTCTAGCAATTTTGCTAATGCCAACAACTCGTTTATTTGGAATATAAGCAATGTGAGCAGTTCCAATAAATGGCACCATGTGATGCTCACAATGAGATTCCATGCGCATATCTTTTAGCAAAACCATGTCGCTATAACCTTCAACTTCTTCGAAAGTTTTGCCCAAGATTTTTGAAGGATCAGCATCGTAACCAGCAAAAAATTCACGATAAGCATTAACTACTCTTTTTGGTGTTTCTAACAAACCTTCACGATTTGGATTATCTCCTGCCCAAGCAATTAAAGTGCGAACAGCTTCTTCAGCTTGCTTTTGCGTAGGGCGCACAACTTTTTCAATAACTTTAGTCATTTTTATATTTATTATTTTTATGAGTTTTTGAGGCGCGCAAAATCTAAAAAAACAAAACATAAAAACAAGAACCTAAATCATGAAACTTATGCGTTGCTAACTAAATTGAGAAAAAATAGTTTGCCCGAGCTTTCAATATGTCAGCACCACTCATTTTTAAAAAATCAATTCAACTAAATTAACGAGGAAATATGAATAAGCACTTAATCACCGCTGTTGTTTTTGCACTTTTTTCTTTTAACGCTTCTGCTGGAGGAATTGCAGTTTTAGACGTTGAAAAAATTGTTAAAGAATCAATTTCAATGAAAGATATCCAAAACAAAATTTCTAAAAAACAAGATGATTACCAAAAAGAAGTTAACAAAAAACAAACTGCTTTAGAAGCTGAGCAGAAAAAAATTGAAGGCAAAAAAAATGTTCTTTCAAAAGAAGCTTTAGACAAAGAAGTTGTAGCTTTTGAAAAGAAAGTTGAAGAGCTAAAAACCTTTGTCGATAAAAGACAAAACGCTTTGAAAAAAGCTTCTTTAGATGCAATGGGCAAAGTTAATGATAAAATCAAAGACATCATCAACGACATCTCAAAAGAAAAAGATTTAGATCTAATAGTTCCTTCAGCTCAAGCTCTCTACTACAAAGACGAACTTGATATTTCAGAAGAAGTTTTAGCCAGATTAAACAAAAAAATTACTAAAGTTGATGTAAAATTTGAGTAAGAAACATTCTCGAATTCCGCTTCTCAGCGTAAAAAAATCCCCGAAATCTATTGGTTTCGGGGATTTTTTTTATCATAAATCTAGTGCTGCTTTTGCACGTTTCTTACGATGAGTCATAATCGCAAAACGGTGAGCTTCATCGCGCAAACGCTGCAAATAATACATCACCGGATTATTTTTAGGCAGAGTAAAAGATTCTTTATTAGCTTGATGAAACCACTCTTCGCCAGCATTGCGATTTTCGCCTTTCGACATGCCCACAAAAGGAATGTTAATTTTTAATTGCGTAAAAACCTCTTCAACCGCAGCAACTTGACCTTTTCCACCATCAAGAATTATCAGATCGGGATATTTTTCTTTTTCTAATTTTGAAAAACGCCTAAACAAAACTTCGCGCATCATCGCGGTATCATCGTGATTTTTTGAGAGATCAAAACGAATATTAAATTTGCGATAAGCATTTTTTATAAACCCATCAACTCCCGCAGAAATCATAGCTCCAACCGCATTGGTATTTTGCGTGTGACTATTATCGTAAACCTCAATTCGCTGCGGCATTTTTGGCAAATCGAAAAGTTTTTTAACCTCTAACAGTAACTCTTTATTATTGAGATTTTGCAAAATTTTTTGCTCAAGATTTTGCATCGCCAAACGCTCTTGATCTTTTATTAAAGCAAATCTCGCGCCACGTTTTGGCGTGATTATTTCAGATTTTTTGCCAGAGATTTTTTCTAAAAAATCTTCCATCAAATTTTTTTCATCGAGTTCTAAGTTAATCAAAACAAGGCTCGGTGAAATTTGCGATAAATAAAATTGTCCCAAAAATTCCGCTAAAAATTCTTCTGATCTTTTTTCATTGTCGATTTCGTAAAAATAAGGTTTTGAACCTAAATTTTGCCCATTTCTAAAAAATGAAATGTAGATACAAACAACATCACCTTGCCTTACCAACAAAATCAGATCGGCGTTATCAACTCCATCAACATTAATATTTTGTCGAGTTTGAATTACATTAAGCGACTTGATTTGGTCGCGCACAAAAGCAGCATTTTCATAATCTTGATTTTCACTTAAATGTTGCATTTTTAACTCAAGATTTTTTTGCAAATCAGCCGATTTTCCACCTAAAAAATCCGCAGCATTTTGAACTGAATTTTGATATTCTTCTTGGCTAATCATTTGAACACATGGAGCTGAACATCTTTTGATTTGAAATTCTAAGCACGGTTTTTTTCGCGATTTAAATTCTTCATCTGAGCAATTGCGAATCATAAAAACTTTACGCAAAATATCGATTGTGCGATTAACATCATGCGAAGAAGCAAAAGGTCCAAAATGCAATCCTTTAGTTTTATTACCGCGATATTTAGTGATCTGTGGAAATTGGTGATTAGTAATTAAAATTTGTGGAAAAGTTTTATCATCACGCAGCAAAATATTGTATCTTGGCTCAAGTTTTTTTATTAAATTATGCTCAAGCAACAAAGCCTCAACTTCATTTTCGGTTTGAATAATTTCAACTTTTTGCGCCAAAAAAACCATTCTGGCAATTCGGCCAGAAAGTCGATTTATATTTGTGTAGCTTGAAACTCTTTTATATAAATTTTTGGCTTTACCAACATAAAGCACTCTATCTTTTGCATCAAAAAACTGATAAACCCCTGAATTTTCTGGTATTGTTGCAAGTTGTGTTTTTATGACTTCTACTGGCATGAAAAATATCTTTTAAAAAAGGAAATCGAACTTTAGTTTCTGGTTAAATAATTTTCTTCCTCAATTTTTCCTTCAAAAAACAATGGTCATCAAAAAAGAACAACTTGAAGAAATCAATTTGCTGCGCAGCCAATCAAATCAAACACTTAGACCTGTTTCACCTCAACTTGAAGAAATTTTATACAAACCATTTGAAGTTTTAGATCACGGATTTGTTCGTGTTGTTGATTACATGGGAAACGACTCTTCAGTTGTGCAAGCAGCACGTGTTTCTTACGGTGCTGGAACAAAAAAAGTTAATGCCGACAAAGCTTTAATTAACTACTTAATCGCACATCGTCATACAACTCCTTTAGAAATGTGCGAAATTAAATTTCACATTAAATTGCCAATTTTTGTAGCGCGCCAATGGATTCGCCACCGCACTGCATCTGTAAATGAATATTCCGCTCGCTACTCAATTGTTGAAGACGAATTTTACGTTCCAAAAGCTGCAAATTTATCAGCTCAATCTAAAATTAATCATCAAGGTCGTGATGAAAGCAGTGTTTTAAATGCTGAAGAATCAAAACGAGTTTTAGAAATTCTAAAAAATGATGCTTTGCAATCTTACGATCATTACTTGGAAATGATTAACCAAGACGCAACTGGAAATGTAGTTAACGCTGAAAAAGAAGGTCTGGCTCGTGAACTTGCTCGTATGAATTTGCCACTTAGTTGCTACACACAATGGTATTGGAAAATTGATTTGCACAACCTTTTACATTTCTTAAATTTACGCGCTGATTCTCACGCGCAATATGAAATTCGCGTTTACGCCGAAGCAATGCTAGAAATGGTAAAAAAATGGGTTCCGCATTGCTTTGAAGCATTTATGAAACATCAAAAAGAAGGTAAAAACCTTGCAGGTCCTGCTTTAGAAGTTATTAAAAAAATGTTAAAAGGTGAAAAAGTCTCTCAAGAAACAAGCGGTTTAAGTGTTAGAGAGTGGGGAGAATTAGAAAAATTATTAGAATTAAAAAAATAGGGAGATTTTATGTCTTTAGGAATGGGAGAATTATTATTAATTTTAGTAATTGTTTTTGTACTTTTTGGTGCTGGAAAACTACCACAAGTTATGGGCGATATTGGCAAAGGCGTTAAAAGCTTAAAAAAAGGATTAAAAGAAGAAGAAAAGGAACAAGATTCGGTCAAAAAAATATCTGAAGAAAAATAATCAAAAATTTGCTCTTTCAAAAAGTGGATAAAAAAACAGAACAACAAAACATAATTGCAACTCAAGTTATTGAAGATGTTGTAAATAAATCGGACTCAGATCGTATCTTGGTTAGCGATCTAGTTGAAGCCATGGAAACCATTGGCTTTGGTTTTGTAATGATGATTTTTTCACTTTGTGCAATATTTCCTCTGCCACCTCCCGCTCCAAGCATTATGTCTCTTCCTTTGGTTATTTTTTCAGCACAATTAATGCTTGGATATCAAGCACCAAAACTGCCAAAAGTTTTTTCTAAACGAAGCGTTAAAAGATCAACAGTTGCAATGTTGGTTCAAAGATCTTCACCTTATTTACGCAAAGTTGAGAGAATACTTCGCCCTCGCCTTTCTTTTATTACATCAAACACTTCTGAAAGAATAATTGGGTTTTTTTCTTTGGTCTTTTCGCTATTTATTTTATTACCAATGCCTCTTTCAAATTTTATCCCTGGGCTTGGTGTTTTAGTAATTTCTCTTGGTCTTTTAGGAAAAGACGGATTGTTTGTAATACTAGGAATGATTATTGGTCTTATTGGAGCAACTGTTTCAATTGCTGTGATATTGCTTGGTGTTGAAGCTTTAAACTATTTGAAAAACTTCTTTTTCTAAACCAAATATTTATTGACTCAAAGAAATCAGATTTCTACAAATCTTTTTGGTTGTTTTTATACCAATATTTTCAAACACATCTTCAGCAGCACAGATCGCTTCTTAAAAAGCAGTCCTCTCTAAATTTTTTTAATAAACCTACATTAACTCTAATGACGACATCAAAACTAACCTTGCGCTACAACAATAATCAAAATAACCCAGAGCAAGAAACAAACTCTAACCAAGTTGCTCAACCAAAAGTTGAAAAAAACCATATTATTGAAGAAGATGCACAATCAGCACAATCTCAAAATACATCTCCTCGTCTTCATACAGGAAATTTAATTAGTCGTGCTGGAGCAAGCGGAAATTCTTCAAACTCTAATAACAATCCAAATCAGTCTAATAATTCTCCATTACAGGAAGAAGATGAAGACGAAAATACTCATCGCGAACGCCAATCTAGCGGCAAAACTCTTGAGCTAAAAACCCTTAAAAGCAAATCTGCTGAAAGCCTAATCAAAGTTGCTAAAGAGCATGGTTTAGACAATATTGGCGACTTTGGCAGACAAGACATTATTTATCACATTCTAAAAAATTTCTCAGATCAAAATTCTGAAAATGTGATTATTGGTGAAGGCGTTCTCGAATCTCTCGAAGACGGTTTTGGGTTTTTAAGATCTCCTGAAACCAACTATTTTGCTGGATCAGACGACATTTACGTTTCACCAAGCCAAATTAAAAGATTTGGTTTGCGCACTGGCGACACCGTTAAAGGTCAAATTCGCGCTCCTAAAAAAGGCGAAAGATATTTTGCTTTGCTGCGCGTAACTGAAGTAAATTTTGGCGCGCCAGAAAAAATTAGAAATCGTGTTTTATTTGACGATTTAACGCCACTTTATCCGCAAGAAAAACTGCGTTTAGAAGAAGAAAAATCACTTAATAACGATTGCTCTACACGTATTATTGACATGGTCACGCCACTTGGAAAAGGACAACGCGCTTTGATTGTTGCTCCTCCACGCACTGGTAAAACTTCATTAATGCAAAATATTGCTCACGCCATCACTTCAAATCACCCTGAAGTTATTTTACTTGTTTTGTTAATTGACGAACGTCCAGAAGAAGTAACTGACATGATTCGCACCGTTAAAGGCGAAGTTGTTAGCTCAACTTTTGATGAACCAGCAACTCGTCACGTGCAACTTGCTGAAATGGTAATTGAAAAAGCTCGTCGTTTGGTTGAAGCAAAAAAAGATGTAGTGATTTTGCTTGATAACATCACTCGTTTGGCTCGCGCTTACAACAACGTTATTCCATCTTCTGGAAAAGTATTAACTGGCGGTGTTGATTCAAACGCTTTGCAACGCCCAAAAAGATTTTTTGGATCCGCTCGCAACATCGAAGAAGGCGGTTCATTAACAATTATCGCTACTGCTTTGGTTGAAACTGGATCAAAAATGGATGAAGTGATTTTTGAAGAATTTAAAGGCACGGGCAACGCCGAAATTATGCTTGATCGCAAAATTTCTGACAAACGTATTTTCCCTGCAATCGACATCACAAGATCTGGAACCAGAAAAGAAGAACTTTTGGTTGATCGCGCTACATTGTCGAAAATCTGGATGCTAAGAAGAATCGTTAACCCAATGAATTCCGTTGATGCGTTAGAATTCTTACTACAAAAAATTGACAATACAAAAACTAACGAAGAGTTTTTTAAGTCGATGAATAGCTAAGCTTTCTGTCAAATTTGAAAGTTGGCGATCAGATAATTTTCGCCAACAATCTCGAAAATGTCGGATCACTCAAGTAACTTTTTTTCTTAAATGAAACTATTTCGCATCTTAAAATCCGTCACTTTAATTCTTCTAATCATCACATCCTGCGCAGAGCAAACCGATAGACATCATCCTAATTCAGAAATTGCCAAACGTTTAATTGCAATGGAGTCAAACCTTCGCACCAAAGGTGGCTACAGCTCTTATTTAGCTCTCGAATATCTAAGTTTTGCACGCAGCCTTTTTGCAATTGGAGACAAAAAAAACTCCGATTACTTCATGCAAAAAGGTGTAAGAGCTGCAAATGGAGAATATTTAACTCCTGAAAACCCAATCACTTGGCAAGCAGATCCAGCTCAAGTTGAAGAAATGCTCTTAATGCAAAAAAGACTAGAATTAGTTTTAGATGAACCTCACATCACGTTTTATTTACCTATTCAAACAGCACATTTATTTTATCTTTATGATTGTTGGATTAGCCGCGAATCAAAAGCAGTTTTTCGTGCAGATGAATTGGCGGGATGTCGTACTAGATTTAGTAAGCTTTTAGATGAGATTGAAAATTACATTGACGATCTTCACAAAGACAAAGAACCAGTAACACAAATTGTAGAGCCAGAATTTGAAAGCTTTAGAATTTTATTTGATTTTGGCTTTAACCAATTTAGTGACAAAGCCAATAAAGACCTGCTTGAAGTTCTAAAATATTTAAAAACTTTAAATGCTAATTACCGAATTATGGTGGTTGGAAATGCTGATCGAGTTGGTTTGGAAATTGCTAATCAACACCTAGCATTTAATCGAGCTGAAGTAGTAAGAAATTATTTAATAAAAAATGGAGTTCCTCAAGAATTAGTTGAGATACGCTCTTTTGGAGAAGACTATCCAGACCTCATAACCAAAGATGGAATCCAAGAACAATATAACCGCTCTGTTGGCATTTACGTTATAAAAAATATGCGTGATTTTAAATATCTTCCTCTTCCATTAATTGAGAACGAAATTTATCGCAAAGACATTGAAAAAGAGCGCAAAATAAGAGGGTTAGAATGATTTCGGATTTTAAAAATAATAAAAAATTAGTAATTAAACTTGGCTCGTCTTTGCTGGTATCTAAAGGAAAATTACGCAAAAAATGGTTACAAAGTTTTGCCAACAATGTTGCTGAATTAATCAATCAGAAATTTCAAATCACTATTGTTTCTTCAGGTGCAATTGCTCTTGGAAGGTCAATTTTAAAAATCGAAAATCGCAAACTTTCGCTAGAAGAAAAACAAGCGGCTGCAGCAGTTGGGCAAATTCAACTAATGAGTTTTTATCGTGATTTTTTTAAGAAGCATAATTTTCATGTTGCGCAAATACTTCTAACCGCAAGCGACTGTAACTCGCGAACACGTTACTTAAACTCTAAAAACACAATTGACGCCCTGTTAAAAAACCAAATCATTCCCGTAATTAATGAGAATGATTCAGTTGCAGTTGATGAAATTAAAATTGGCGACAATGATCGTCTCGCTGCCAGAGTGGCTCAAATGATTGATGCTGACGCGATGATTCTTTTTTCAGATATTGACGGTCTTTACAATCAAAACCCAAAAACCAATAAAGACGCTCAATTAATTTCCAAAATTTCTACCATTACTAAAGAAATTGAAAGCATGGCTGGAGGCTCAGTTTCAGAAGTTGGAACTGGCGGCATGATCACCAAAATAATGGCGGCAAAAATGCTTTCTCACACCAAATGCAAAACATTTATTACTAACGGAATTAAAAATAATTCTTTGCGAGATTTTATTGAAGGAAAACAAAAATTTACGCTTTTTTTAAGTGACGAAAAAACAAGTAAATCTCGCGACAAATGGCTTTCTGGTTTTCTTAACACCAAAGGCTCAGTAATTGTTAATGTCTGCGCTGTTGAAGCTTTGCGCAGTAAAAAAGTTAGCTTGCTTCCAATTGGAGTTGTTACGGTTAAAGGCGAATTTCAAAAAGGTGATGCCATTTTTATTCGCGACGAAAAAGGCAATCACATTGCCAGCGGGTTAAGTAATTTTGACTCAAAAGATGTGAAAAAAATTCTTGGTAAACATTCAAGCGAAGTGAAAAAAATATTGGGCAAATCTGTAAAACCAGAGTTAATACATATTGATAATTTAGCGATTATTTAAGCTGAAAAACAGTGGTGTTTTTCAAACGCAATTGTCCGGGAGCAATGCCTAAAAAATCTTGTTTCTTAAAACCTTGTTCAGCAAAAAAATCAAAAATTTTCTGATAATTTTTTCGTTCAGAATCATCTAAAATCACCATTCCATTTGGCTTTAAAGCCTCAATCACATTTTTTGCGCAGTTAAATCTTTTCAACGAATCAATCACAATTAAGTCAAATTTTTTGCCAGAATTAATGGCAAATTTTTCGTAAAGCTCACTTTCTAAACCATTTTCCATCAAGGTAATTTCGGAATTAATCAAACCCTTTTCTCGCAACATATTTTGCACAATTTTAAACCAAATTGAGTTGGTTTCTATTCCCATAACGCTTTTTGCCTTTCTAGCAAAAAACAAAGTTGAAGCACCACAACCAAATTCAAAAATTTCGTGGTTTTTAGTAATTTTACTTTCTAGAAAATTTATTGCTGGATAAGTCATCCATGGCAGAGATTCTCCAAATTCATTTTGTGAAAAATTCTCTAAAAAAGATTTTTTCCATCCCAATTTATTAGCAACGAACTGTTGTTTAATTAGACTTTTTGACATTTTATGATTCGTAAATTCTTAACTATAATTTTAGTAATTTTACCACTTAATTCTTCTTTCGCAATCGGTTGGAATTTTTCTCCAAACAAACAAAGACCTTATATTCATCTTGTTGGCTCTTCAACAATTTCTCCTTTTTTAACTGCAGTTTCTGAAGAATTTAGTCGTAGTCAAAATTTAAAAAACATTTCTACTGTCACACCAATTGTTGAATCTAGCGGAACCAGCAATGGTTTTAAAATGTTTTGTGGCGGCACTGGCTCAAAATATCCTGATTTTGTTAATGCCTCGCGACCAATTAGAGATTCTGAAATGGAAAGTTGCTCTCACAATGGAGTAAAACAAATTGTCGAAATAAAAATTGGTTACGACGGCATTGTTTTTGGAAATTTATCTGGAGGCAAAAAAATTAAACTTTCCAGAGAAGATCTTTTTTTGGCTTTAGCTGATAAAATTTCTGACAAGAAAAATAAAAAATTAGTCAAAAATTTTTACGATAGTTGGAATGAAATTGACCCCAAATTGCCAAAAACAAAAATTATTGTTTTTGGACCACCAAGCTCTTCTGGCACCAGAGATGTTTTTGCTGACATTGTATTAGAAGAATCTTGTTTAGGAAAAAAAGAATTTTTAGATGAATTTCCTGAATTTGTAGCAAGAAAAAAACAATGCCACACTTTGCGTGACGATGAAAAATTCATCGAATCTGGTGAAAATGATCGCGTTATTATTGAACATTTAAAAGCAAATCCTGATTCTTTTGGAATTTTTGGATTCAACTTTCTAGTTGAAAATCAAAACCTAATTCAAGCCGCTGAGATTGATGGTGTTAGTCCAAACTTTTCTACAATTTCTTCAAAAAAATATTCTCTCTCACGACCACTTTTTATTTATTTCAAAAGAGAAAATTTAAATTCAACTCCACAAATGCGTGAATTTATTCAAGAAATAATCAACCATGAAACAATTGGTAGCAAAGGTTACTTGGTTCGCAGCGGATTAATTCCAATGGATGATGCCGAGTTAGATGAAGTTAGAAAAAACATTTTATCTCAACTTTAAAAAACAATGAAAAAACTTTTTAAAAGCACTGCATTTATTCTTGTTTTACTAGCTCTTAACTCTTGCCTTACAAAGTATATTTGGGGCGATAAAAGCTACAAAGAACAAATAAGCAATTTTTTCATCGGTGCAGATGGTCGCTACGTTGCAATGCTTGGAGATGATTATCATTACGTTTTTTCTGATAATACCGGAGTTTTAAAAACAATTTTGTCTCTTAAACAACAAGGCGTATTAACAATTAGCGAAAGAAAGAGTTACTTAAAATTACAACCAAATAACGAAGTTAGCGGAGATTTAGTTTTAGAAGGACCATTCAGCATTCTAGATCGCGAAGATGCCAAAACCCTAAACCTCATGGGCTTTACTCCAGATCGTCATGACACTTTAACAATAAAAATGAAATTAACTGGTCGTAGATATGCCGCAAAATATTTAAATCAAAATATTACTGGCAGCAAAACTTCTCACACTATCACAATTTATTACAACGATTCTAACGCAATTAAAGATGTTGGTAAAGTTGCAATAACACCAATTGCGGTTGGTCTTGATGCTGTTTTAATGATCGGAAAAATTGTGGTTTATCCGCTGTCGCTATAAATTTTTTTTGGATTGCCGCTGCGCTCGCAACTACCAAAAATAAAAACTCACAACAACTCCGCCAACTTCTCAATCATTCCATCTCCCAATTCTTCCAAACTTTTAATTGTCAGAGAATTGCGGTAAAAATCATCCGTGCTGTGACCAATGCCAATGCCCACAATTTCCACATTGGCTTTTTGGCTAGTTTTTCTAATTACCTGACGCAAATGGTCGCTTAAAATGTCGCCGTCATTTGCTGAAACCGTTGAATCATCCACCGGCGTTCCGTCAGAAATCACCATTAAAATTTTGCGTTTTTCATTTTGCTGCATCAAACGCGAACGCGCAAAAAGCAAAGCTTCGCCGTCAATATTTTCTTTCAAAATTCCTTCTTTCAACATCAAGCCCAAATTGATTTTCGACTTTTTCAAACTCTGATTAAAATGCTTGTAAACAATGTGGCGCAACTCATTTAGCCTTCCCGGATTGTGCGTTCTGCCCGATCTCTCCCAAAGTTTGCGCGCTCTGCCGCCTTTCCAATCGGCAGTTGTGAAACCAATAATTTCAATTTTAACCGAAAATTTTTCCAAAATTTCGGCAATTATTTCGCAAGCCAAAGCGGCCACCACAATTGGATTGCCGCGCATCGAGCCCGAATTATCCAACAAAATTGTCAAGCAAGTGTCTTGATATTCGTGAGTTTTGTTAGTAATCCAAATGTCTTCTGAAAGCGGGCTGGTCACAAGTCGCACCAGTTTTTTGCGATCCAAAATTCCGCGCGAAGAATCAACTTCTGAAAGTGAATTTTTCTTCGAAAGCAATTTTCTTTTCAGCTTCAAACTCATTTTGCGCGACACGCCAGAAAGTTTTGCCATTTTCAAATCAAGCTGATCACGCAAAGATTCCAGCTCGTTTTTGCTAATTAATTTTTGCGGAAAAATCACTTCGTCAAATTGATTAGTAAAAATTTTGTAAGGGTTTTTGAATTGAATTTTATCCTCGTCAAACCCGCTCTGATCTAGCTTTACTATTGCTTTTCCTTTTGAATCATCTTCTTTAAAATCAGCAATTTTTTGTTCTTTTTCAACCTGCTGCGCCAAATTTTCTTCTTCATCAGAAGTGCTGTTTTCAACTTCTGATTCCACAGTTTCAGCACCAGAATTGTTTAAATCGTCGGGCAATTTTTTCTGTGAATTTTCTTCGGACTTTTCTTGTTCATTTTTTTCTTCTGACGAATTTTCTTCATTTGCCAGCATCTCTAAAACCCTTGCAACTCCAAGCTCAAACTCGCTTTGGTTTGAAGTTATTTGCGACAATTTTTTAATTTCAGCAGCAACTTTTTTGCTCAAATTTTTTTCAACATCCAAAGCAAAATCTTTGGTACGCGGCAAAATTTCGTCAGAAAAAATCTCTTTTAATAAAACCAAAGAAAGGCTGCTAGAACCACTAAAAATATCGCTCTCGATCTTTTGTAAAATATTTTTTACTACACCTAAATAAGAATCTTTAACCTGCGAAATTACTCTGATCTTTTCGAACTCATCAAAAAATTTTTGCTCTTTTGGCTCACGAATTTTTTGTTGATAAATTTCTTTATTATGCGCCAACAAATAACAAGCCGCTAAATCTGCCGCAGCTTTATGTTTAAAAGAAAATTCTTTTTCTAAGGTTTGAGATTCTAAAAAATCTGATTCATTTTCTTGGGCAACAATTTCTGGCAAATAAACTTCATTCTTATCAATCAACAAATTTTGATCCCAAACAAAGAAATTATTTGATAAATCTTTTGTAAACTCTGCGCGCAGAAAATCATTAGCGGCAATTGCCTGCAAAATTGCAGATAAATTTTCTTTTAGTTGTGCGTGATTATCTTTATTTGACAAAGAGGTTTTCGTTTTTTTTATTTTCTAACTGAGTAAATGAAGGATTTCTGATTCCAGTTTCATCTTTAGTTTCTTCTATCTCTTCTTGAATAATTGGCAGTATAGCCACTTTCTTTTTATTAGAATGGTACTTCTTTATCTTAACTTCATTCGTCTTATTTTCTTTTTTTTCTGACCCTTTCGAAGTAGACAAAAGTATATCATTTTTCTCTTTATAATCATTTTCTAAATCAGAAACATCAGAAACAGATTTTTCTTCTTTTTCTAGATAATAGGAAGCAGCATTTGCATCGCTTTTTATTGTCAAATTTTCTTCTGATAACGACGCATATACTTTATTACCTCCAAACATTCTTTTAAGTCGTTTTAACATTTTTATTCTTTTTTAGTTTAAAATTTAAGCACTCCGCCAATTTCTTGATCTGATCTTTTTTGTGTTCGACAGAAAAGGTAAGATGAATGTCTAACCGATTTACTTGCAAGGCCATCCCCGCGTAGGCGGGGATCCAGATTCAATTCTTTTAATTTGGCAAAACTTTTGTTAAATTCTCCGCCAATTTTTTAATTTGATCTTTTTTGTGTTCGGCAGAAAAAGTAATACGAAGCCTTGCTTTGCCAACTTCAACAGTTGGTGGTCGAATTGCCGAAACTAAAAACCCGCATTCTTCAAGTTTTTTTGCCACAGCTAAAGTTTTTTTGCTCTCGCCCAAAATAATTGGTACAATCGCTGAATTGCATTTTGGCAAATTCATTAATTCACAAAAATAATTGGCATTTTCGA
>CAYWVI010000031.1:0-17392 GCA_964461905.1 uncultured Rhizobium sp.
CGATACATTCCGAACTCGCAAGTGAAACGCACGTAGCGCCGATGGTATTTGGTCGATAGGGCCAGTGAGAGTAGGTGGTCGCCAAGCTTATAAATGGCACTGGATATTTACGAAATTTAAGAAAAAGCCCGTCAGAATCCCTCAAGGATTTTGGCGGGCTTTTTTGTTTTTTCATGTTGGGTGGGTTACGCTAAAAATATTTTGTTTTTATCCGTAACTCTTCAGCGGAAATTTGATTTTAACTTTGTAATTGTTTTATTTCTCAGAATTAAGCGTAAAGCGAGTGATATAGCAAAAACATAAATCTCTTGATCGCATTAGCTTTGTCTTTTTGATAAAAATTAAAAAAACCAGCCGTATTGATACAACAAGTTTTTTTAATTTTAATTTTTCCTTAAAAATCCTTCGCCACTGCGATCAAGAGATTTATGTTTTGGTATATTCGTGAAGACAAGGCGACAATTTGAGAGTAAAAATTTTTAGTTTGGTAAGTTGTAATCTTATTTTATCTCAGAAGATAAAAGCCTTCTGAAATTGATGCGGGTTATTTAATAAAACTGCACATGGACGGGATTTGTAATTCTCATATAAAATCATCTAAAGTAGCGAAGATAGAAGCCAAAACAAAACTTAACAAAAATGAACCTGTGGACGGAGTTACAAACTCCGTCCAGCGCAGGGTATATTCGTGAAGACAAGGCGACAATTTGAGAGTAAAAATTTTTAGTTTGGTAAGTTGTAATCTTATTTTATCTCAGAAGATAAAAGCCTTCTGAAATTGATGCGGGTTATTTAATAAAACTGCACATGGACGGGATTTGTAATTCTCATATAAAATCATCTAAAGTAGCGAAGATAGAAGCCAAAACAAAACTTAACAAAAATGAACCTGTGGACGGAGTTACAAACTCCGTCCAGCGCAGGCATTAGAATAATTTCTTATAAAGTATCACTGTGAGAAGAATGATAATTTTAGATAATAAGGTTAAAAAGTTGACGAATGAATTTTTATGAAAAAAGAAGAAAGCTAAATTTTATTTTTGATAAAGTTAAAAAATCTGAATTTACTACAGAAGAAATTTTAACGCATTTGAGGAGAAATGCTGATGATATTAAAGCTTTCGCCATAAGAGAAAATTTTAATAACCCTTTATACAGAGCTAGATGTAACAAAGAAATTGGGTTTAAGCTATTTTCCAATGTATCCGAATTAAAACACCCTCCTGAACATAAGGTAAAAAAAAGAGGAAGATGTAACGAGATTGGAGAGAGTATGCTTTATGCTTCTACCTCGGAGTTAGGAGCAATAACAGAGTTGGTGAATATGGGGTTGGGCTTAAACTCTTTATTTACGGTGGCGATTCTTGAAAGAATTTATGATGTAGTAGCTTTTATCCCCGTCGGAACATCTCATCACAAGGATCAAACCTTATCAAAATACGACCGTTTATTTCATAAAATGTGTTTTGAAGAACTATCAAAAAAGGCACTACAAGATCAAGATAATCAAGATGCTTATAACTTTTCTATCGCCTTAACAAAGTTTTACCTCCGAACTGGTGTAATGTTAGAAAAAGAAAATAAAAAATCAGATATAGATCTAGCTCTTGTTTACCCTAGTGTTCATAGCGGCTCCATAACAAACAAGACAGTTTATAATGTAGCGATGACACCAGAAACATTTGAGCGAGCTTACAAAGTATCGAAAATTGTTTGCTATGTGATAATTCATGAGAAAGAAAACGATCAACTGATTTTGACGCCAGTTAACAATGCGAAAGTGAATTATAGCAAAGGTGATCTGGAGTGGATATATTCTTACGATGAAATGAAAGAAAGAGTTCTATCCGGAAGAGGTATAGAAAAAATTAACTCTCCATACATCAAAGATAAGGCTACAGAGATTTTGTCCTTGGGCTAAAATGATTCTTTTAAGAAGTATCCCCGAAGAATTTGATGAGAAGTGTGAAAAGCTGTGAAGTATAGATAGAAGTGCTTGCAGGGCTGGATTTAAATCAACTGCCTTTAGGTTATGAGCCTCTGGTTAAGTTTTTTAACTTTGGTTGGGCAATTTAAGAAAGTGTGAATCTAGCTAGACAATCTCTCGAAATCTCTTTTTGCTCGGGATGGAATTTTGGAGTGGGTTAATAGGCTAACCACGTAAATCAGTAGCGAGGCAAGAGCGAAGGCGGGGAGAATTTCGTAAGAAATAAAGGAAAGTTTGCTGAAAATTATTGCTCCTAAGCTTCCGGAAATAATTCCTGCGACGGCGGCGGCTTTGGTCATTTTTTTCCAAAATAATGAAAATAAAATTACTGGGCCGATTGATGCTCCGAGTCCCGCCCAAGCGCGGGATACTAGCTCTAAAACGCTGGAGGTTTGATCGCAGGCGATGAGTGCTGCAACAACTGCTACTAAAACTACCCACAATCTAGTTACAATTAACATTTCTTTGTCTTGGGCTTTTTTGCGCAAGAAGCGTCGATAAAAATCCTGACTTAAGGCACTGCAGGCAATAATGATTTGTCCATTAATAGTGCTCATTATTGCTGCAAGAATTGCTGAAATTAAAACGCCAATAAAGATTGGGTGAAATAATGAATTTGCTAGAGCGATAAAAACTGTCTCAGGTTCTGCTAGCGTTGTATCTGAAAAATAAACAAAACCTAAAATTCCCACCAGAATCGCGCCAGTCAGGGCAAGAATCATCCAAGAAATACAAATTCGGCGGGCGAGGGTAATTGCCTTAACATCTTTGATCGCCATGTATTTTGAAATAATGTGAGGTTGTCCCATATATCCAAGGCCCCAAGCGAAGAATCCGATTATTCCTAGGAAGTCGAGATTTGAAAAGGCATCAAGATGCGTCGGAGAAATTTCGAGGAGCTTATTGTAAATTTCCAAAACCGATAAATCTGATTTATAAATGGCAAAAAGTGGCGTAAATAAAAGCACAATTAGCATCAAAATTCCTTGAAATAAATCTGCCCAACTAATTGCTAAAAAGCCGCCAAGTAAGGCGTAAGAAATAATCGCAACGCAAGAAATTATTAAGGCATTTTGATATGAAATGTCGAAGACAACGGAAAATAATTTTGCTGAACCAACAAATCCTGAAGCGATGTAAATTGTGAAGAAAAAGATAATCACAATTGAAGTGGCGATGCTGAGAATTTTTGTTTTGTCTTCGAAGCGATTTTCTAAAAAAGAAGAAATTGTTAATGAGTCTCCAGCGATTTCAGTGTAAGAGCGAAGGCGTTTGGCAATAAATTTCCAGCTAAAGTAAGAGCCGCTGACAAGTCCAACTACCATCCAAATTTGGTTTATTCCAAAAAGATAAAATGCTCCCGGTAAGCCCATCAATAGCCAGCTGCTCATGTCGGATGCGCCAACATTCATTGCGCCAACAACTGGACCTAATTTGCGACTTCCTAGAATGTAGTCAGAAAAAGTTTTGGTGCTACGATAGCCTCTCCAGCCAAGATACATAAGGCATGAGAAGTAAATCGAAACTATTGAAATAATAAAAATATTATCGCCGGCATTTGCTAGATATTCCATTTTGGTAAAATATTTAGAATTAAGCCCGAGCTTTTGTTCAGACTGTGAAAATAGGCAAGATAAGTGGTCAAGTTAGAGGATGACTTGCCTTAAAAATTTGATTCAGATGAATGGAAAAACCTACCCAAAAACTTTTTGTGCTCTTTCTTCAAAGGCTGACATCATTTTTTCTGATGCCCTTTCAAAAATTGAACTCAACATTTTGCCGAGTAAAAATGAGTTAAATTCAAACTCGATGAAAAAATTTATTTCGCAGCCGCCACTTTCTAAATCGTGAAATTTCCAACTGTTGGTTAGCTTTTTAAAAGGACCTTCAATGGCAACAACATCAACAAAATAGAAGTTATTTTCATCTTTACCAAAAGTAACATTTGAGCGATATTTTTCTAAAAAATTTTTAAAATTTATTAATAAATCAGCGTGTAAATTTTGTTTGGAAATTTGCTCAACAATTTTAGCTTTTTTACACCAAGGTAAAAATTCAGGATATTTTTCAATATCCATCACCAAAGCTTGCATTTGAGCAGCGCGATAAGGGGATGTTTTGGTTTGTTTTAATGTGGGCATTAGATTTTAAATTTTGGCAAATTGAGATTTTTTATTTCTGGTTTATCCATCAATTCTTGCATTTTTTTTGGATCCATTTTGCCAAATTTGCCCATCATTTTTTGCATTTGTTTGTATTTTTTAAGTAAGCGATTTACCTCTTGAATTGTGCTGCCAGCTCCTGCTGCAATGCGATTTTTGCGCGACGAATTTAAAACATCAGGATTAGCGCGTTCTTTTTTTGTCATCGATAAAATCAAGGCTTCTTGCAATTTAATTTCTTTTTCTAAATTGCTCATTTGTCCAATTTGCTCTTTTATTTTGCTCATTCCCGGTAAGAAGTTTAAGATACCGCCAAGACCTCCCATCTTTTTCATGTTGCGCATTTGGAGTAATAAATCTTCAAGATCGAATTTGCCTTTTTGCATTTTTTTAGTGGCTTTTTCCATCTCTTCTGCATCAAAAACTTCTTGAGCTTTTTCAACCAAAGAAACCACGTCGCCCATGCCAATAATGCGCGAGGCGATGCGTTCTGGGTTAAATTCTTCCAGCTCTTCTAACTTTTCGCCAACGCCAATAAATTTAATTGGACAATTAGTTGCCGCTTTCATGGTTAAGGCTGCTCCGCCTCGTGAATCGCCGTCAAGTCGAGTTAAAACAACACCAGTTAATTGCAGTTTTTCACCAAAATTTTTAGCAACATTAACAGCGTCTTGACCAATTAAAGCATCAACTACTAATAAAATTTCAGTGGGATTAATTTCATTTTGAATTTCGGCAATTTCTTGCATCATGTTGTTGTCAATATGAGTGCGACCTGCGGTGTCTAAAATCAAAACTTCAAATCCGCCTTCAATTGCTTTTTGTTGAGCTTTTTTTGCTAAAATAAGTGGTTTTTGCGTAGCGTCAAATTCAGCACATTCAACGCCAATTTTTTGTGATAAAATTTTTAATTGCTCAGCGGCGGCTGGTCGGTACGTATCTAGTGATGCAACCATCACTTTTTTGTGATTCTTATTTTTTAAACGTAAAGCCAATTTGCCAGAAGTGGTGGTTTTTCCGGCACCCTGCAATCCGGCCATTAAAATAATAACTGGTGGCTTGGTGGCAAAATTTATTTCTGATTTTTCGCTGCCCAGCAATTTTACCAATTCATCGTGAACAATTTTTACAATCATTTGTCCGGGGGCAACGCTTTTTATAACCTGTTGTCCTAAGGCTTCGGATTTAATTTTTTCGATAAATTCTTTAGCAATTGGTAAGGCAACATCTGCTTCTAAAAGAGCAACTCTGATTTCGCGAGTTGTTGAGGCTAAATCATCTTCGGAGATGAATTTTTTGCCTGAAATATTATCAAAAATTTTGGTGATTTTGTTAGAAAAATTCTCAAGCATCGCAATTTGCAGTTAATAGTTTTACAAGATTTTGGGGAATTTTTTTAGGCTGAATTTTATCGGCAGAAACGCAGGCTATTTGCACGTTAAGAGTAGAAATTATTTTGTCAGATTTTTTTATTTCTTGAAACATTTCAATTGAAGCGGGATTGATTTTTTTTACTTCAACAGAGATTTCAATTAAGTCATCCATTTTTGCGGGAGTAAGATATTCAATTGCGCATTTTCTAACTACAAAAATCACATTTTCTGATGCGGCAAGTTCAGATTGAATAATGTTTAAGCTGCGCAAAAAATCTGTTCTGGCGCGTTCAAAAAATTTTAAGTAATTAGCATAATAAACAATCCCGCCAGCGTCGGTATCTTCGTAGTAAATACGATATTTTGTAGTAAAATTATTCAACATTGGTGTAGCAGTTTGGGGTTTCGTAAAGCTTAATAGAAAGGCATTTAATGTTTTTTTTAGCAAAAATTTTTGGACAAATTTCTGCAAAAATATGTTGGGCAATATTTTCGGCAGTTGGATTTTCTTTGATGTAATAAATTTTCTGACCTGTTTCTGAAGAAATTTTATCGCCAAGTTTTTTATCTTTGATTGATAAAATAGTATTGTGATCAAGATTGTTATCAACCCAAGAGCCAAGCAATTTCTTAACCTCTCCAAAGTCAATTACGCGACCAAGTTTGTCTAATTTTTTTGCTACAAAAGTTGCTTCAATTGCGTAGCGATGTCCGTGCAACATTTTGCATTTACTTTCGTGATTGATGATGCGATGAGCAGCGTCAAACTCTATTCTTCTGGTGCAGGTGATCATTTTTTAGATAAATAAATTGGATAAAAAGATTTTTAGAATTTAGTGTTAGAACCTTCAATTATCAATTGTTAACAACGTTATTAATCACCATTAATACTTATGAAAAAAACATTCTTATCGCCTCTAAATTTTCTAACAAATTTAGTTAAAAAAAATAGTGAGTTGGATTTTCGTTCCAATGGAATCCTAACTCTAGGCGTTGAAATAGAGTTGCAAATTATTAATAAAGATCATTTTAACCTCGAGCCCAAAGCAGAAGAGGTGTTAAAAGCAGCGTCTTTGGTAAGTAAAAATATCAAACAAGAATTTTATCAAAGCACAGTTGAGATTAATACTGATAAGTGTTTTAGCGTTTTTGATGTTGAGAAAGATTTGTCGCTTTCTCTTAATCAAATAGATAAAATCGCTGACGACCTTAATCTGGGCTTTGCAACCACTGGATGCCACCCTTTTTCGCGTTACGTTGATTGTGTTATTACTCCCTCAAGTCGTTACAATGAATTAATTGATCGTAATCAATGGCTAACAAGGCGCATGACGGTTTACGGATTGCACGTTCACTTAGGCATGAAAAGCGGCGATGATGCAATTCGTTTTAATAATTTTTTCTTAAATTTTATTCCGCATTTATTGGCAATTTCGGCTAGTTCGCCTTTTTGGCAAGGTGACGACACTGGCTTGGCATCTTGCCGTCCAACAACTTACGAATCTTTGCCAACGGCTGGGCATCCTTACCAAGTAAAAAATTGGGAAGAGTTTGAGAGGCTTTACGAAACTTTAAAAAAATGTAAGGCGATTGATTCAATGAAAGATTTGTGGTGGGACATTAGGCCAAGCCCAGCTTTTGGAACACTTGAAATTAGAGCCTGTGACGGCTTGGCAACTCTTGATGGAACTTTGGCGGTTGTGGCGTTTATTCATCTTTTGGCAAATTGGTTTAATGACAATGGATCTTGGTTAGAGCGTGTTCCAACGCAACCTCTTTGGTTTTCTCGTGAAAATAAATGGCGGGCAATCAGACACGGGCTTGAGGCAGATTTAATTATAAATTTAAGCGGCGAAACCAAGCCAATTAAAACTGATATTTTAGAGTGGTTGGATAAATTGGCGGTTTATGAAAATAAGTTGGGATATCAAAATTATATCAAAACTTTGCGTAAAATTTTAGAAAAAGGAAATAGCAGCTCACGCCAAAGAGCGGTTCATTTAAAGAGCAATTCCTTGCAAGAAGTTGTGAGTTTTAATATGCAAGAATTTAAGGCAAGAAGCCCGATTTGGGAGATTTAATAAATTTATGAATGATTTTTTAAGTAAGTTAAAATTTGACCAAAATGGTTTGATTCCAGCAATTGCGCAAGATTCTGCAACTGGCGAAGTTTTAATGATGGCGTGGATGAGTGCAGAAAGTTTGCAGCTAACAATTGCAAGCGGTTACGCCACATATTTTTCTCGTTCACGAAATTCTTTGTGGAAAAAAGGCGACACTTCGGGTCATTTTCAAAAAATTATTTCAATAAAAGCTGATTGCGATTTTGACTGTATTTTATTGGTCGTAGAGCAAACGGGGGTCGCTTGTCACACTGGTGCAAAAAATTGTTTTTTTAATCAAATTTTATGACTGCTACTTGGATTGAAATTAGCAAATCGGCTCTTTTAAATAATATTTTTCAGATCAAAAAAAATCTTGCGCCGCAAACAAAATTCATGGCGGTTGTAAAAGCTAATGCCTACGGGCACGGTCTTTTGCAAGTTGTTAATGCGATTAAATCTAAAGTTGATTACGTTGCGGTTTACGATTTTTGCGACGCGCTAATTTTGCGTAAAAATAAAATTACCAAACCAATTTTGGTTTTGGGCTCTTTGTTGCCAGAGCAGATAAATCAAGCGATCAAGCATAATATTGAAGCAACAATAACTACTTTTAAAACTTTAGAAGCTTGCAAAAAACTAAAAGGTAAAAAACTTAAAATTCACCTTTCTGTAGATACAGGTTTGGGTCGCGATGGTTTTGTGGCTGAAGATCAAAGTGAATTATTAAGATTGCTTAGCGACAAAGAATTGCAAAAAAAGATTGAAGTGAATGGGCTTTACGCACACTTCGCCGCGGCTGATGATTCTGAGTTTGATTCTTACACAAAAAACCAAGTAAAAATTTTGCAAGATTGGCAAAAATCTTTGGCAAAAATCGCACTAAAACCAATGTTGCATCATGGCGCAAGTGCTGCAGTTTTGGCTAAAAAAGTTCCCGATTTTGATATTGCAAGAATTGGAGTTTCTCTTTACGGATTGTGGCCTTCAGATGAAATTGAAGCGCAAAGAAAAACCATCAATCAATTACAACCAGTTCTTTCTTGGAAGGTAAAAATTTCAGAAATTAAAACTGTCAAAAAAGGCAGTGCAATTTCTTACGGATGTACATACATTTTAAAGCGTGATTCAAAGATTGCTATTTTGCCAATTGGTTATTTTGATGGAATTTTTCGCAGCTCCTCCAATCAAGGCTGGGTGTTGCTTAAAGGCAAAAAAGTTAAACAAATTGGGCGTGTTACAATGAACCTAATTGCTGTTGATGTAACTGATGTTAAAGGTGCTAAGATTGGCGATGTTGTAACAATTATTGGTGCTGACAAAAAAGAAATTATTACTGCAGAAGATTGGGGAAGTTGGTCAAAAACTTCTAACTACGAAATCGTTACCAGAATTAATTCGGCTTTGCCTAGGGTTTTGAAATAATTACAATTTTCTCCTTAAGGAGAAAATTTGAAAAAAAATCTTAAAACCCTTGAAAATAAAGGTTTGGATGCCTTTGGTTTTTTTTCAAAAAAATTAAAAAAACTCGGGTAAATTTGTTTTAATTTCGAGCTTTTTGCCGAAGTAATTTTCGATCTCAATTTTAAAGGCGTGCAGGCAAAGCCTTTTGCAAATATCTTTGCGAATTACTTCTTTGCCGCCGTATTTTACATCATTTAAAATTGGATGCCCAATTTCTTTGCAATGAACCCGCAATTGATGAGTTCTTCCAGTTAAAGGTTCTAGCTCTAGCAAAGAATAATCACTAAATCTTTCTAACAATTTAAACTTCGTTATTGCTTCTTTTCCTTCTTCAAAATTTGGTCGTACTTTTTCGTTTTTTCCTAAAAGTTGTTTTTTAAGTGGAATATTAATTGTGCCAGAATCTTTTTTGACAACGCCTTTAGCTAAGGCGAGATAAGTTTTTTTGATGGTTTTGTTGCGAAAATTTTCGGTCAAAAATTCTGCAGCTTTAGAGTTTTTTGCGACTAATAAAATTCCCGAAGTGTCTTTGTCAAGACGGTGAACTAATTGCCAATTATTTAGCAAAACAAAATCATCGACCGAAATTTCAATTTTGCTGCCGCCTTGTGTGGCAAGACCAGAAGGCTTGTTGATTGCGACTAAATTTTCATCTTCAAAAATTATTAGTGACTTAAAATTTTGCTGTTTTTGCGCAGAAATTTTTGGTTTAGTTTTTTGTTCAAAATTTCTGTTTTGCAAATCGGCAAAAATTTCTACTTGGTCTAATTCATTTATTTTGTAAGATGCATCAACTCTTGCGCCATTTACTTTGACTTTTTTTTCACGAATTATTTTTTGTGCTAAACCAAAAGAAATATCAAATTTTTTGCACAAAAATTTATCAAGGCGTAAGCCATTAAACTCTTGATCTGCTTGAATTAGGCGCATTTAAGAAAAAATAATTTTTGTGAGATAAAAACCAAAAAAAGTTGCGGCAATTGCCAAAACAACAGAAGAAATTGCGTAAGTAAAAGCTTGTAAATACTGACCCGCAGTTGCTAGACGAAAAAAATCTAAAGAAAATGCCGAAAAAGTGGTAAAGCCTCCAAGAAAGCCAACCAATAAAAAGTTGCGCAAATGTGGATCAAAATTACTGAAGTTGCGAATAATAAAAAAATAAAGAATGCCCGCAAGAAGTGAGCCGCTAATATTAACAATAAAAACCGGCCAAGGAAAACGTGAAATTGGTGAGTTGATGCAACGAGTTAGTTGTAAAATCGATTCAGTAGAAAGAAAGCGAGCCATTGATCCAAAAGCCCCACCAAGTGCAACAAACAATAAGTTTAAAAGCATAATTAATTTTAATAT
Organism: uncultured Rhizobium sp.; assembly: GCA_964461905.1. GTDB lineage: Bacteria > Pseudomonadota > Alphaproteobacteria > Rickettsiales > UBA1997 > UBA2645. Next base: position 10,439 of record CAYWVI010000031.1, read on the forward strand.
TTTTTTGCGCGGAATTTGTTAACAATATTTATTTCTGCTCCACTGTTTTTTATGAACTAAGCCAACAAAAAACAATTAAACGATTTTCTTTAACTCCGCTGCTAAATCAGTTTTTTCCCAAGAAAAGCCACCATCAGATTCGGGGTTTCGTCCGAAATGTCCGTAGGTTGCAGTGCGTTGATAAATTGGACGATTTAAACTTAGATGAGTTCTTATTCCGCGCGGGCTTAAATCAACCAACTGATTTATTGCTTTTGCTAGAAGCTCTTCATCAGCACCAGTTTTGTGCGTATCTACATAAAGTGCCAAAGGTTTTGAAACCCCAATTGCGTAGGCAATTTGAATAGTGCAGCGTTGTGCTAAATTAGCGGCAACAACATTTTTTGCTAAATAACGAGCCATGTAAGCTGCTGAACGATCAACTTTTGTAGGGTCTTTTCCAGAAAAAGCTCCGCCACCGTGAGGTGCTGCGCCGCCGTAGGTATCAACAATAATTTTTCTGCCAGTTAAGCCAGCGTCGCCATCGGGGCCACCAATCACAAATTTTCCTGTTGGATTAACTAAGAATTTTTCTTCAGCGCACATCCAATTTTTAGGTAATGATTTCTCAACATAGGGTTTGATTAAATCACGCACTTGTTTTTGGGTCATTCCTTCTTTGTGTTGAATAGAAACCAAAATAGTTTCAGCGCGAGTTGGTACGCCATTTTCATACCATAAGGTTACTTGGCTTTTTGCATCTGGGCCAAGGTTTTTTAGCTCACCAGATCTAATTGCATCCATGATATTGTGCAAAATTCGGTGAGCGTAATAAATCGCTGCTGGCATTAAAGCTTCAGTTTCTTGGCAAGCATATCCAAACATAATTCCTTGATCGCCAGCACCTTCATCTTTTGAAGATGAGGCATCTACGCCAACAGCAATATCAGGTGATTGCTCGTGAATTAGGTTGGTAATTTTTAGATTTTCAAAGTGAAACCCTTCTTGATCGTAGCCAATGTTTTTAATGGTTTGGCGAATGATATTTTCAATTTCATTTTTTGAAATTTCTGGAGCGCGAATTTCGCCACCAACAATCACTTGGTTGGTTGTGGCAAAGCTTTCAATTGCTAATCTTGACTCGGGATCTTTTTTTAAATAAGCGTCAACTAAAGCATCAGAAATTTGGTCGCAAACTTTATCGGGATGTCCTTCAGACACTGATTCTGAAGTGAACAAAAAATTTTTTGGCATTGCACTAATTTTATTTCAAAATTTATCGGAAGGCTTTCCAAAAAAACAGCGGGGAAGAAGAATTTTTGCTACATTAGATACTAAATTTCCAGCAAAAATTTTTTCTTTTATCATCTCTAGTTTTTCTCTCTTTTGTTACCTAGTGATTTGACTTGGTAACAAAAGCGAAGCGGCAAGTTATTTGACATCAAAATAATCACAAAATTTAGCAATTTTGCACTCAGCGCATTTGGGTTTTCTTGCCTGACAAACATATCTTCCGTGAAGAATCATCCAGTGATGAGCGTGAGTTTGCCATTTTTTTGGAATGATTTTAAGTAAAGAACTTTCGGTTTTTTCTGGTGTTGTTTCTTCAACAAAACCAAGTCGATTTGCTACCCGAAAAACGTGAGTATCAACAGCAATTGTTGGGTGACCAAATGCGCAATTTAAAACAACGTTGGCGGTTTTTTGTCCAACTCCGGGAAGTGATTTTAAGCTTTCAAAATCTTTAGGAACTTCCGAATTAAAATCATCCAGCAAAATTTGCGAAAGCTTGATAATATTGGCTGCTTTGCCATTATACAAACCAATAGTGTTGATGTATTTTTTTAAATTCTTTTCACCAAGTTTGAGCATTTTTTCTGGAGTGTCGGCAATTTTGAAAAGCTCTTTTGTGGCTTTGTTCACTCCAACATCGGTGCTTTGCGCCGACAAAACAACGGCGACTAAAAGTGTGTAATTATTGGTGAAAACCAATTCGGTTTTTGGATGAGGATTTTCTTGTTGCCAAATCTCAAAAATCTGATCAATTTTTTGTTTTTTCATTTTTTTTAAATTTTGGTTTTACAAATAAATTACTGTTTTTAAGTTCTGCCATAAAATCATGACTGGTCTGATTTCATCCCATCTTAAAGAATATATTTTTCCATGAATTTTCAAGATTTAAAAAAACAAAGCAAAGTCCATTTTATTGGGCTTGGTGGTATTGGCATGAGTGCGTTGGCATTTATTTTGCGCGAATTGAATATTCCAGTTCAAGGTTCAGATTTATCGGAAAATTATTTAACGCCAAAACTTCGTGAAGTTGGAGCAACTTATTTTGTTGGGCATGATGCTAAAAATATTTCTGACGATGTTTCGTTAATCGTGCAAACTTCAATCATCAAAAGCGAAAATCCAGAAATTCTTGAAGCCCAAAAAAGAAATATTCCCGTCATTACTCGTGCCAATCTTTTGGCGATAATCATGAAAGAATATAAAGGCGTTACAATCGCTGGAACTCACGGAAAAACTAGCACAACAGGCATGGTGTCGTTGATGCTGGAGCTTGGTGATTTTGATCCAACCGTTGTAAATGGCGGCGTAATTCACTATTTTGGCAGTAATTCTAAAGTTGGAAAAGGCGAATATTTAGTTGCTGAATCTGACGAGTCTGATGCGAGTTTTGTTGATTTGCCAAGTTTTATTGGCGCAGTTACTAATATTGAGCCAGAGCATCTTGAATTTAGCGGATATAACGGCTGTTTTGAAAAGCAAAAATCATATTTTGAAAGATATGTAAAACAAATTCCTGAGGCTGGAATTTGTGTTCTTTGTATTGACAGCCCTGAAGTTGAAAAAATTTACGAAAAACTAAAATCTGAGAAGAAAAATTTAGTTACTTATTCAGTCAAAAAATCGGCAGATTTGGTTGCGCAAAATATTAAGATGGACGCAACGGGTTTAGCGTTTGACGTGCTTTTCAAAGATGGCCGAAAAATTACCGACATTAAAATGCCAATTTACGGTGAACACAATGCCAGCAATGCTTTGGTTGCTATTGCGATTGGTGATTTTTTGGGCATGAATCTTGAGCAAATTAAAAAATCTCTTGCTGCTTTTAATGGCGTGAAGCGTCGTTTCACAAAAGTTGGCGAATATAATGGTGCGGCAATAATTGACGATTACGGACATCACCCAACTGAAATTGCAACAACTCTAAAAGCAGCGCGCAAATTTGCTGGAGATCACAAGGTGATCTGCGTTTTTGAGCCTCACAAATATTCGCGAGTTCATAGTTTGTTTAATGAATTTTGCGCAGCATTTTCTGATGCTGATTATGTTATTGTGTCCGATGTTTATTCGGCTGGACAAGCTCCAATTGAAGGAGCAAAGCATGATGATTTAATTGCTGGCATTAAAAAAACTGGTCACAAAAACGTGATTAAACTAAACAGCGACAAAGATTTAGCCTCGATAATTAAGCCAATTATTTCTTCGGGAGATTTGGTGTTTTGCACTGGCGCAGGAAAGGTAACTTACTGGGCGGCAGCATTGGAAGAGCAGTTAAAAAACACCAATTAATAAAAAATGAAAATCATTGCTGGCAAAATTACGATAAAAGAATTTTCTAACATTGAAGAAATGATGGCTGCTTATCAACTAGTCAGTAAAAGATATGAAAAGATGAGCAAAGAAAATTTTTGCAATCAAATTTCTGAAATGATTGCCATGAATAATTTTAAAATGATTGGTGTGTTTTTGGATGAAAATTTGGTTGGAATTGCTGGTTATTGGGTTTTGCGTATGCTTTATTGCGGCAAATATTTGCAAGTTTCTAGCTTCATTGTTGATGAAGAAAAAAGAGGCTTGGGAATTGGCAAAAAAATTCTCCAAGAATTAGAAAAAATTGCCAAAAAACTAGATTGCCAAAAAATAGTTTTGGACGCCTACACCGAAAATAAAAAATCCCACTCACTTTATTTCCGCGAAAATTTTTACATCCGCGGATTTCATTTTATGAAGGATTTATAAATGAACGAATCTGAGAAAAAAAATTGGGTTGGTTTAGAAAAAAGCCAAGAAAACCAAGAAAATTCTTCTCTGGTTAATGAATGGATAAGAAAAATATCCCAGCAAAAAGAGCCCGATCCTCAAGAAAAACCTGATTCCACATATGTTTCGTTGTTAACGGAGAATATTCGTCCTGTTGATAGAGGTGAAAATAGTTTTACCCCTCTAATGGCTGCTGCAAGATTTGGAAAGCCCAAAATTTTTTATAATTTATTGCGCTTTAAACTGCCGCAAAGCGATATTTTATATGCAATGATTCCGGATAATGATGGCATGAACATAATTCACCACGCGGTGATGGGCGATAATTTGCAGATCTTGCAACATATCTTAGATTTTGCGGAGGCGAACCCTGAACAATGGAAAACAACTTCTTTTTCTGAGATATTAAATGAAACAAATTGCTTTGGAGAAACTCCTTTTGATTTGTCCCTTCGTCATAAAAAAAGCTTAGAAGTCGTTTCTTTTCTAAAGCAGCGGGGGGCTATTATAAATAACCACGGAATTCTTCTCAAAGAGTTCATCGAGCGCAAAGAAATTTTACCCATTTTTTTAGGAAAAAACATTAACTTAGCTGATGAGCCAACTTTGGCAAAAAAGTCGGCAGAAGCTGTAAATAAAATTGTAGAAAACTTTGGCAAAATGGCCGAAAAAAGAAAAGATGGCGGAGTTGAAATTCTGAGTATTTTAGAGGCTTTAAAAGAGCAAAATGTTCAAAATATATTAAACAAAAATAACACCATTATCGCTGCCACGCTTCTTGAAAACAAAGAAGAAATTATCGAGAACTACAACAGCAGAGAATGTCGCGAAGAGCAGGTAATTACCGATTTAGAAAAATTAAAAATTGATAACATTAAACGTCTAGGAAGAGAGATTTTTACGAGATCGGATTCACAAACTCATCACATTATTGCGCCAGAAACTTTAGCATTAATAGCAATGGTAAATTTGCTAGAGAGTGAGGTTTTTAATACAAAAACTCGTTCCTCAGATTTTGTTAATGCAGATATGACCGACGCCCAATTAAGATTGGTAAATAGCTTAATTGAAGAATTTTCCCCTCTTGGAATAGTAAAATATTCTAATTCGGCCGCTAGTTTGAAAAAAGATAATAACAAAGAAATCAAACTATGACCCAACTAAAAATCGCTAGCTTCAATGTCAACTCTGTAAAAGCGCGCTTGCCGCGGCTTTTGGAGTGGTTAAAAAGCTCAAATCCTGATGTAGTTTTGTTGCAAGAGTTAAAATGTTTGGAAAGCGAATTTCCGTTCGAAGCTTTGTATGACGCGGGTTATAACGCCGCAGTTTTTGGACAAAAAACCTATAATGGTGTGGCGATTTTGTCGAAATATAAAATTGAAGATGTTGTTAAAGGCTTGCCAAATGCTCCTGCAATTTCATCGAGCCAAAGTTTGTTTGAAGATAATTCGCAGCAAGCGCGCTATATTGAAGGCGTAATTTCGGTTGCAGGAAAAGCGGTTCGCGTTGCCTCAATTTATGTGCCAAATGGCGGTGGCGATTTAATGCCCAATGAAACTTTAGAAAGCTCGGCAAAATTTATTTACAAAATGCAGTTTTTCGATGCCTTAAAAACGCATTTGCAGCAGCTTCTAACCTATGACGAAATGCAAATTTTTGGTGGCGACTACAACGTTGCTGTTGAAGAAATTGATGTTTTTGATGCAAAAAGTTTGCGCAATTCTGTGTGTTTTCATGATCTTGAGCGTCAAAAATTTCGCTCACTTTTAAATCTCGGATTGGCAGATTCTTATCGAGCGTTTAATCAACAATCTCAGGCTTTTAGCTGGTGGGATTATCGTGGCGGTTCGTGGCAACATAATAAAGGTTTGCGCATTGATTATCTTTTAGCGTCGCCGCAAGCAGCAGATAAAATCATTGAAGCTAGCGTTGAAGATAAAGGTGTTCGCGATCAAGAAAAAGCCTCGGATCATTGTCCAGTTGTGGTCGCGCTGGAAGTTGTTTAACGCAAAGCCTTTAAAAAAATCTGTCCATATTTCTTAATTTTTGCCTCACCAACTCCGCTAATTTCAGATAATTCTTCTTGATTTTTTGGCTTAATTTTCACCATTTCTAATAAAGTTTTGTCGTGAAAAACCACATAAGGCGGCAAGCCTTGAGACTTAGCAACTTCTAGTCGAAGAGCTTTTAATTTTTTAAATAAATCTTCTTCTTTATCTCCTTCTAAACCTAGATTTTGCTGGTTTTTAATTTTTGTTTTTTTCGCGCCTTTACCCAAATGTTTGCGCATCAAAAGAGAATTTTTTTTGCGTAAAAATTCTCTTCCTAATTCAGTAATTTGCAGCCCGCCGTGACCAACAACATCAACCTTTAATAAATTTGTAGCTACAAGTTGGCGAAAAATGCTTTGCCATTCTGCTTTAGAAAATTCTTTTCCAATTCCAAAAACGCTTAATTTATCGTGACGAAAATTGCGAATTCTGGCATCGTCTGCGCCAGTTAAAACGTCGATTAAATAGCCAATGCCAAATCTTTGTTCGGTGCGCAAAACGCAAGAAATGGCTTTTTGTGCGGCAATTGAAGCGTCAAAAGTTTCGGGTTTTTCTAAGCAATTATCGCAATTGCCACAAGGCGCGCAAGAGTCGCCAAAATATTCAAGCAAAATTTGTCTGCGGCACGTTGAGGCTTCGCAAAGCCCAATCAGAGAATTTAGCTTTTGTCGCTCAATTCTTTTTTGATTGTCGGACGCACCAGATTCTTCAATAAAATTGCGCTGCGCTGCAACATCTGAAAGCCCGTAAGACATCCACGCACTAGATGGCAAGCCGTCTCGCCCCGCGCGACCAGTTTCTTGGTAATAAGATTCAATGTTTTTTGGTAAATTTAAATGCGCCACAAAACGCACGTCAGGCTTGTCAATTCCCA
>CAYWVI010000032.1:0-14154 GCA_964461905.1 uncultured Rhizobium sp.
ATCCCGAAAAACGCGAAATCAATGTTGATAAAGTCAGAGGGATTTTTGATTTTTCCAATCAAACCTCAGCTGAATCTCCATATAAATTTATTATTATTGATTCGGCTTGCGAACTGAATAAGTCATCTTCAAACGCTTTATTAAAAATTCTTGAAGAACCTCATCCAAATAATTTTCTGATTTTGATTTCTCACAATCTAAATCAAATTTTACCTACTATCAGATCACGTTGCCAAATCATAAAAACACCAAATTTATCTCGTGAAAATTTCAATAAAATTTTACAAAAGCAAAACCTTCACTTCACTGAAAAAGATCTAAAATTTATTACTGAAATATGCGATAATTCACCATCTGAAGCAATTGAATTGGGTCTTGATTTAATCAGGTTTTATGAGCTATTTCTTAGATCAATTTATAATAAAAAATTAAATGAAGAATTATTAAAAAATATCTCTGATAAAAAAATATCTTTTGAGGTTTTTGAAAAAATTTATGAGTTTTTGATAAGTCGTTTACTCAAGCACTCAATTGGAAATTCATTTGATTTCTTTTTTGATGAAGAAAAAGTTTTTTTTAATTTGTGCCAAAAGTTTTCTACAAAAGAAATTCTAGTTTTACATGATGCAACTTTAACAACTTTGCGCAAAACAAACTCTCTTAGCTTAGATAAAAAGCTGACCATTATTACCATATTTAACAAAATCTGTTATGAATAAAATCTATAAAAGCATTGGATTAATGAGCGGAACATCAATGGATGGAATAGATTTAGCACTAATTGAAAGTGATGGAAAAACAATAATAAAAAATACTCATTTTGATTATCAGGTATATACAAAAGATTTTAAATTGCGCCTTGAAAACTTGATTTATAACAATCCAAAGCTTCAAGAAATTAAATTGGTAGAACGTGAATTAACCTTACTTCACGCAAATTTGGTTAATGATTTTCTTAGAAAAAATAATATTTCTTCATCTAAAATTGATATTGTTGCCTTTCATGGACATACAATTTTGCATAACCCAAAACAAGGTTTTACTTGGCAAATAGGCAATGGACATTTGTTAGCCACTCAAACCAATATTAATGTTATTACAGATTTTAGATCTCGTGATATTATTCTTGGAGGTCAAGGTGCGCCACTTGTTCCAATTTATCATTTTCATCTTTTTTCTAAAAATATTCATCCAGTTGCAATTCTAAATATTGGCGGAATATCAAATATCACCTACTTAGAAAATGATGATGAAAAAAATATTAAGGCTTTTGATATCTGTTTTGGAAACGCACCTCTTGACGATTTGATGCAAGAAAAATTTGGGCGCGATTTTGATGAAAATGGTCAATTAGCAAAAAGCGGAAATATCAATTACATTTTGGCAGATTGCATCTTGCAAAATGATATTTTTAGAAAAGCACCACCAAAATCTTTTGATCGCGATGATTTTGCCATTTTGCTAGCTCCAATTCACACTCTTAAAATTGAAGATGCTCTTGCCACTTTCGCTTATATGCACGCCAAAGCAATTGCCATTAATTTGAATTTTCTAAAGCAAAAACCAAAAGAGATTTTTGTTTGTGGCGGTGGCAGAAAAAACGCTTCACTAATGGATGAAATGAAAAAAGCCATGCCAGAAATTGCTATAAAGTTAGTAGAAGAAGTTGGATTAAATGGTGATGCAATTGAAGCTGAAGCATTTGCATTTCTGGGAATTAGAAGCCTTATTGAAGAACCAATCAGCTTTTCAAGCACAACTGGCGTAAAATCAAATAGCCGTGGCGGAGTTTTATATAAAAAGTAGGTTTACACAACTTTCGCTGAAACTTCGTTTACGCAACCCAAGTTCTACATGTTCAAGAAAAATTAGCTTGGTATAAGTTGAACTCGCCCCAAAGCGCAATCTTTCTCAACTGCAAAAATCAATACATCCAAAATATCTCCTGATTTTAACTGACTAGCCTCACCTATAATTTTAACATCCAAGAAATTTTCTGATTTTCCAATTCCATCTTTTTCAATAATAACTCTGAGCTTCTTTCCAACTTGAGTTTGCAGAAACTTTGCTAACTCATTTGCTCCAACTTCACGCAAAATTTTTGCTCTCTCTTTAATTACTTTTCCATTTATCTGAGGCATCTTGGCTGCAGGAGTTCCTTCGCGTTTTGAATAAGGAAAAATATGCGTAAAAATAATTCCCGCCTCTTCAATCAATGTTTTTGAGTTTAAAAACATTTCTTCATTTTCGGTTGGAAAACCAGCAATAATATCGCAACCAAAAGTAATTTCTGGACGAATTTTACGTGCTTTTTTACAAAATTCTAAAACTTGAGAAACATTGTGACGACGCTTCATTCTTTTTAAAATCACATCATCTCCAGATTGCACACTAAGATGCAAATAAGGCATAAAACGTGGTTCATTTTTTAAAATCTCAAAAAATTCTTCGTCAATTTCAGCAACATCAATTGAAGAAAGTCTTAAACGTGGCAGCTCAGGAACAAGCTTTAAAACACGTTTAATCATTTGCGATAAAGTAATTGGAACTGCCAAATCTTCTCCATAACCAGAAATATCTACACCTGTAAATACAACCTCTTTATGACCTGCAGCAACCATTTTTTTTACTTGAGAAACAATTTCACCAAGAGCAACAGAACGGCTATTTCCACGACCAAATGGAATTATACAAAAAGTGCAGCGATGATTACAGCCATTTTGAATTTCAAGAAATGCACGAGTTTTATTTTCAAAATATGATACTAGCTGAGGCGCGGTATCTGTAACCGACATTATGTCATTAACCTTGATTTTAGAGGTTTCGTCAGCAGTTAAAAAATTTGCAACCGATTCTCTATTTTCAAAAAAGATCTGATCTTTATGAGCAACATCAAAATCTAAATTATGGTTATTTTTCTCTATTTTTTGATTGGTTATTTTGTGGTCAAAATCTTTTAAATAACTTTCAGAATTAGATTTTTCTTGATTTCCCAAAACCAAATCCACTTCTGCCATTTTGGCATATTTTTCTGGATTAATTTGCGCAGCACAACCTGTAACAATAATTTTTGATTCTGGATTATCTTTTTTTGCACGACGCACTGCGTTTCTTAACTCGCGTTCCGCTTCACTAGTTACAGCGCAAGAGTTAAAAACAATGAGATTTTTCTGATCCGACTTTTTAAGAGCTTCTTTGATTGCTTCGCTTTCATAAGCATTAAGACGACATCCAAAAGTAATAATTTTGTTATTAGCGTCGTCTAGCGTCATCTGCCAAAATTACGTAATTAACAATTCTTTTTACACCACGAATTTTAGAAATTTTATCTAAAACAGTTTTCATTTCAGAATCATTTTGAGCAACACCAATCAAGTAAACTACACCTCTTACAGTGGTTATTTTATAGTTAACAGCTGAAACTTGATGAGTAAATAATAGAGAAGTTTCGGCTCTTAATGTTAAAAAATAATCGTTAAATGCCATTGGAAAATCACGTGGACGCAGAGATTGATTTTCAATTTGAATTTCATCAATTACTTCTTTTACACCCTCAACTTTCCACGCTAATTGCGAAGCAACTCTTGCTTTTTCGGTATTACGAATAACACCAGTAAGAAGAACTCTTCCTTCATTAACTGTTACATCAACTGAGTTTCCCGGATTTTTTAAACCACTTTTTACAAATTGAGCTTCTATTTTGCTTACAATCAGAACATCTTGACCAGTATTTTCTAAACTTTTTTCTCTAAGAACAACAGTAGCAGTTGCAGCACTTCCGATTATTGCTGTTTCAACACAAGAAGTTAAAGAAAACAAAGTGATAATTAGACCAAGCGCAGATATTTTTTTTATGTTTTTCATATCAAACTAATTGATGGGAGGCTTTGTAAAATAAGGAAATGAAGCGTTAACTCACAAATAAAAACTTAGTTTTTGAGATTGAACATTGCAAATTATTTTTGCCTTTCTTAAGTTGCCCGCCTCTTCAAATTTTGAGTTCTTTTTCTTTCTTAATACAAGATCTCAACAATCAAAAAATAAGCGGGCGTAGCTCAGTGGTAGAGTGCCACCTTGCCAAGGTGGATGTCGAGGGTTCGAATCCCTTCGCCCGCTCCAAAATGTTAATGTTTTTGGAAATTATTTTCTAACTTCGGTAAGTTTTTTATCTACCTCAACTTCACCATAAAATTCTTCACCAATTTTAATTTCTTCTCGACCTCTTTTTACACGCCATTCGTTGGTGTCGCGCAAACTAAAAATACAGCCGCAATATTCTTGTTTATAAAATTCTTCGCGCTTGGCAATTTCATACATTCTTGCTGAACCGCCTTCTTTTCTCCAGTTGTAAGTCCAATAATTAATTCCGTCGTAATTTTTTGCTGCACGCAAACCGCAATCATTGATTTGATCCATGTCTTTCCAACGAGAAATTCCTAAAGACGAAGTGATTGTTGAAAAGCCATTTTCAAAAGCATAAAGCGCGGTGCGTTCAAAACGCATATCAAAACATTTGGTGCAACGTTCGCCACGCTCTGGAGAATATTCTAAGCCTTTAGCGCGAGAAAACCAATTTTGCACATCATAATCAGCGTCAATACAAGGAATTTTTAGCTGCTCGGCAAAACGACGATTTTCATTTTTGCGAATTTCATATTCTTTTTTTGGATGAATATTTGGATTGTAGAAAAAAATTGTCAGATCAATTCCCGAAGCTTTCATTCTTTCCATCAAGTCTCCAGCGCATGGAGCGCAACAACTATGCATCAAAACGCGATTATCTTTAGCCTCTGGTGGAAGTTTTAATTCGTACATATTATTTCTAATTTTGATTATCCTTTTTCTAAAAATTCAGATTTAAAAAATGCCAGAACTTCCAGAAATAGAAACGATAAGATTGGGAATTCAAAATCTAGTCGGCAAAAAAATTATCAAGGTCTTTCGTTCAAAACATAAAATGCGAAGCGAATCAGAAATTGATCTTCAAAAACTAGTTGGATCTGAAATTTTAGAAATTTCTCGTCGAGCGCGCTATTTAATAATTAAATGCACAAACAACAAAACGCTGATTTTGCATCTTGGAATGAGCGGAAAAGTTACTTTAGAAAAAAATTTTCAACAACTAAAGCATGATCATTTTGCCTGCGAATTTTCTGATAATTCTTGGTTTGTTTTAAATGATGCTCGTCGTTTTGGATTTGTTGATTTAATTGAAACAAAAAATTTGCAAAATCACAAAATGCTCAAATCTCTTGGGCCGGAGCCGCTTTCCAAAGATTTTAATTTATCTGATCTCAAAGAAAAATTATCCAAAAAATCAATAAATATAAAAACCTTAATGATGGATAATAAAGTTGTTGTTGGCGTTGGAAATATATACATTAACGAATCACTTTTTGATTCTAAAATCTCGCCACTTCGCAGCGCAAAATCACTAACCAATCAAGAAATTGAACGACTTATTTTTTCAATTAAAGAAACATTAAAACGAGCAATAAAACTTGGTGGATCATCAATTTCTGACTATGTAAATGCCAAAGGCGATTTAGGAAATTTTCAAAATGATTTTAAAGTTTACGGTCGCGAAAAAGAAAATTGTTTGCTTTGTAAAAATTTAATCAAAAAGATAAAGCAAAATGGTCGCTCAAGCTTTTATTGCCCTCAATGTCAAAAATAATTATGAAAAATTTTTTAGAAAAAACCTTACTTATTTTATCAATTTTATTGCTGGTTTTTTCTTGTTGCAGAGTTGAACCAAAAACCCCTCAAAATCCAGTTGTGGCTAATATTCCTTACGAACCCGGTCCAATTAATAAAAGCTCATCTTTAAATGAAGTTTCTACAGAATTTGTGCAAGGTAGCGAAGATATTCCTCTTTTAAAAGATATGGAAAAAATTTTCGATGAAAGCCTAGGTTTTGATTCTGCGTCTGGAAGCATTATGTCTTCTAGCTATGAATCAAAAACTTCATTAGAAAATATTAAAAAATTTTACGGCAAAACTTTGCCTCAAATGGGTTGGAATTTGAAAAAAATTGAATCTTCAAAACTGCTTTTTGTACGTGAAAAAGAAAATTTAGAGATTGAGCTAATCAAGAAAAATGAAAAAAATATCGTGAAATTTTTTATCTCTTCTTTTTTGTAAATTAAGTTTTTAGGACGGGTTCTTAGATCATTTTGGTGTTTCCATAATCAACATCACGATGATATTTACGTTTTGTAAATGCTAAAATTAAGCCAAAACATATCGCCATCGAAATCATTGAAGAACCGCCGTAGCTTATAAATGGTAAGGTCATGCCTTTGGTTGGCAGCAATTTCAAACTCACTCCAATATTTACAATAACTTGCATTGTAAATTGCATCATCAATCCGCAAAGAGCCAAATATACGAACATATCTTCTTCATCCAAAGCACGCTTCACTATTCTGGTTATTAAATAAGCAAAAATAACCATCAAAATTATACATGAAGCAATTCCATATTCCTCACCAATTACAGAAAATATAAAATCTGTGTGAGCATCTGGAACAAAGTTTTTTACCACACCATTTCCAGGACCCGTGCCAAAAAAAGAACCATTTACAAAACCATCAATTGATCTTTCGGCTTGATAATTTTTTTCACCAGAATCAAGAAATTTATTAATTCGATCTTCAACGTGAGGAAAAACAATATAAGCACCAATTCCACCAAATATGCTGGCAACGGCAATTGCCGATATAAATAATAATGGCAAACCATAAACAAAAATCTGAGCAACCCATAATACAGTAAAGGTTAGAGTCATTCCAAAGTCAGGCTGCAAAATTAAAAGACAAACTATTGGCAAATATAACGCTACAGAAAAACCGTATTTTAATTGCCATTTTTCAAGATGAAGACGGTTTAAAATAAAGGCATTCATGATAATAAAGAAAGTTTTTGCAAACTCAGAGGGCTGTAAGCTAAAACCCAAAATATTAATCCATCTTTTTGCACCTTTTGCTTCAGATCCAAAAATCAAAACCGCAACTAAAAGTAAAATTGAAACCACAAAACCAGCTAAACAAAAAAGCTTTATTTTTTCTTGATCCAAAAACGAAATTATTACTAACAAAAACACTGCAATAAAAGCAAAAATCATCTGCTTTTTTAAAAAGAAAAACTTCTCAACACCAATTCTTTTAGAAACTGCCGGACTAGAAGTTGCGGTCATCATTAAACCAAAAATAATAATTCCTAAAACCAAAAGAAAATTGACCTTATCAATATCAATCCACCATTTTTTTATTAAATTTAAGTAGCGACGATCAAAGAGCGTATTAGATTTTATGTCCCAACTATCCATGTTTTTACTGTTTTTTTAAAAAAAATATTTATCTCGAAAATTTCAACTCAATCAATTCAAAACATGCAAAAAAAATTATCCAATAAAATGTGGGGTGGAAGATTTAATTCTAAACCATCAAGTTTGATGCAAGAAATTAACCAATCGATTACCTTTGATAAAAAGCTGTACAAACAAGATATAAAAGGCTCTACAGCCCACGCTAAAATGCTTGAAAAAATTGGAATTCTTACCAAAGCCGAATCAACAAAAATTATTGATGGCCTAAAAAAAATTGAAAAAGAAATCGAAAGCCAACAGTTTAATTTTAAAATTGAACTAGAAGATATTCACATGAATATTGAGTCACGCCTCAAAGAAATTATCGGTGACACGGCAGGAAAACTGCACACCGCGCGCTCTCGCAATGATCAAGTTGCCCTTGATTTTCGCCTTTTTGTTAGAGATGAAATTGACAATATTTCAAATCTCATTTTTGAGTTACAAAAAAATTTAGTTAAAAAATCTGAAGAAAATTTTGGTGTAATTCTTCCCGGATTCACGCATTTACAAGTTGCGCAACCAGTTCTTTTTTCTCACCATTTGCTTGCTTATTTTGAAATGTTTAAACGCGACCTTTCTCGTTTAAATGATTTGCGCGCCAGAATGAATGAATGCCCACTTGGATCTTGTGCTTTGGCAGGAACTTCTTTTCCAATTGATCGCAATTTTGTTGCCAAAGAATTAGGCTTTAATCGCCCCACTTCTAATTCGATGGATTCGGTTTCTGATCGCGATTTTGCTATTGAGTTACTTTTTTGCTTAAGCTTAGTTGCAACCCATCTTTCAAGGCTTGCTGAAGAGATTGTTATTTGGATGAGCAAAGGTTTTGAATTTATAAAATTATCAGATTCTTTCACTTCCGGCTCTTCAATTATGCCTCAGAAAAAAAATCCTGATGCGGCAGAATTAGTTCGCGGAAAATCGGGCAGAATTTTTGGCTCAACAATTTCTCTTCTTACAACAATTAAAGGTCTTACCCTCACCTATTCAAAAGACATGCAAGAAGATAAAGAGCCAGTTTTTGATGCCATTGAAACTGCCAGCCTTTGCTTGCGCGCAATGTCGGGAATGATTTCTGACATGACAGTAAATAAATCAAATATGTTAAAAATGGCAGGAAGTGGTTTTTCAACCGCAACTGATTTAGCTGATTGGTTAGTAAAAAATTTAAAAATGCCATTTCGTGATGCGCACCATGTAACTGGAACAATTGTTAAACTTGCCGAAAATAAAGGTGTTGATTTACACGAGCTAAAACTTTCTGAAATGCAAAAAGTAGAAAAAAGAATCACTAATAAAATTTTTGATGTGCTTTCGGTAGAAAACTCAGTTGCAAGTAGAACTTCTTTGGGGGGAACTTCTCAAATAAGAGTAAAAGAGGAAATCGCTAAAGCTAAAAAATTTCTTAAAAAATAAATGAAAAAAACCTCGCTTATTACAGCACTATTTCTTGCTTTGTCTCTTATCTTAACTTCTTGCGGCAGAAAAGCTGGAACTGAATATTTGCCCGACGCAAAAAAGCCAAAATTTGATCATGTTAGCGACGAGCTTTGATTTAAAACATTAGTTCCAATCCGTGCTCAAAACTTTCTGGATCCCCGCCTGCGCGGGGATGACTCGGTGAGTAAGATTCTAAACAATCATCCCCGCGCAGGCGGGGATCCAGAAGGTTTATCTAAAATCAAGGCTTAGGAATGGTTACAAAAAATCAGTTTTTTTACCAAAATCTCTAGCAAATTTTTTAACCTTCTTAACAACCTCAGCTTTTGAGCAATTGGTATTAATCACAAAATCTGCACAAGATTTTCTTTCTTTATTAGTCATTTGTTTCGCCGCAATTTGAAAAAACTTTTTCTCTAAATCTTTCTTATTTTCTTGTGAAGTTTTCATCGCGCGCGCCAGAAAACGCTTTTTCTGTATTGATGGCGAAACTGTAATCGCAAGAATTGCGTTACATTCGTAACCTTTTGTTTCAAGCAGCAGTGGAATATTTAGAACTGCAATTTCTTTATTTTGAGCTTTAGAGTTTTTTAAAAATAACTGATAATTTTTTCTAACTTTTGGGTGAAGAATCTCTTCCAAAATTTTTAACTTCTTTGCATCAGCAAAAACAATTTTTCCTAATGTTTTTCGATTAACTTTCTGATCAATAAAACTTTCTGGAAAGTTTTTTCTAACTTCGTCAATCGTTGATTTGTCAAATTCTAAAAGCTTGTGAACTTCTTTATCGGCATCAAAAACTGCGGCTCCACTTTTGGCAAAAATATCTGCAACAAAATTTTTTCCAGAAGCAATGCCGCCAGTTAAACCAATAATTTTCATTTAAAATTAAAGTAATTCGTTAGGAATTTTTACTTCAAGTAACTCAAGATTTTTGCGCAAATCAGCTTTTAAAATTTCTAAACCTTTTGCTGAAACAGATTCGCATCTTGCTACTAAAACTGGCTGGGTGTTAGAAGCTCGTAAAAGCCACCAGCCATTTTCTGACTTAGTTCTAACGCCATCAATGTCGTTAAATGCAATCCCTGTTTTTCTTAAATGAGAAACTAAATCTTCAATAATTTTAAATTTTGTTTCATCCAAACATTCCACTCTGATTTCTGGAGTAGAAAAAGTTTTTGGCAGCTCTTTTCTAACATGAGCTAACGAACAATCTAGTTTAGACACAATATTGATGATCCGAATTGCGGCATAAAGACCGTCATCAAAACCATAATATTTATCGGCGAAAAAAATATGTCCGCTCATTTCGCCAGCAAGAGCTGCTTTGGTTTCTTTCATTTTGGCTTTAATCAAAGAATGTCCTGTTTTTCCCATCAAAGGTTTGCCACCAGCTTTAGCAATTTCATCAAACAAAACATCACTTGCTTTAACATCAGCAATTATTGTTGAAGCTGGCTTTTCTTTCAAAATTTCACGAGAATAAAAGACCATCAATTGATCGCCCCAAATAATTTCTCCTTCATTATCAACAACGCCAATACGATCTCCATCACCATCAAAAGCAATTCCAATATCACAACCTTCATTAAGAACTGTTTTTATTAAATCTCTGAGATTTTCTGGCACGGTTGGATCTGGATGATGATTTGGAAAATTGGCATCAATTTCAGGAAAAAGCAGAATATGATCTGCGGCAATTCTTTTGCTTAATTCTGTCATAATTTCGCCAGTTGCGCCATTTCCAGCATCCCAAGCAATTTTAAGTTTCTTTTTTGGTTTGAAAGTATCTATCTCATCAAGCAAATGACTTTTACTTTCTGCTAAAGAGCAGTCTTTTAAAATTCTTTCGATGTAGTCACCTTGTATTGACTTTTTTTCAACACTTCCCAACCCATCTATCAAGTCGTTATTTTCAAGCAACCTTGCTAAACCAAGAATATCTTCACCATAAAAAGGACGGTTAGATAACATCATTTTAAAACCATTGTGATCTTTTGGGTTATGAGATCCTGTGACCATTATTCCTGCATCGCAACCCAAATGATAAACTGAAAAATATAACATCGGAGTTGGCCCTAATCCAACGTCGATTACTTCAATTCCAGATTCAACCAAACCTCTAATTAAATTTTCTTTTAAAGCAGGAGAGCTAGCGCGACCATCGCAAGCAACTGTCATTTTTTTTCCACCATTTTTGGTTAAAAAACTTGCGAAAGTTTTGCCAACAAAAAATGCATCGGCATCAAATAATGTTTGATTGTAAATGCCGCGAATGTCGTAAGCGCGCAAAATTGAGCTATTGAATTTATGTTTTGTCATTTTTTTACCTTAGTTTTTTGTGCTTTCTAGAATGTGAGGCTTTTTTATTTAACACTATTTTCAAAATTATTTTTAAAACGGTAAAGCAAAAAATTTCTTCTCAACTTTTTACGATTAAAAACTTGCTTCACCAAGAATTACAAGCTTGACAAAGACTTTTCTTGCAAAATTATCTTTAAAAGAATTTCTGTTTCATTTAAAGAAATTTTTGCAATTTTAAACTAGTCTAAAATGACCCTAATCAAATCTTTCTCACCAAGAAAAAAAAGTGCTTTCTCTTTAATTGAACTTTCAGTTGTAATTTTAGTTATAGGAATTTTCGCCGCCGGAATTTTTACCGCTAATGGTCTGATTTCAAAATCACAAATATCAACTGCTAGATCTCTAACCTCATCATCCCCTGTTAATGGCATAACTGATTTATCAATGTGGTTAGAAACAAGTTTGGAAAAGAGTTTTATAGATTCAGAAAGCAAAGAAGGAGAAAGCGTAAGCAGTTGGAAAGATATAAATAATACCTCAATTACAAAAATTGATGCCTCTCAAAGCGGAGCCAACAAACCAATTTTTGCCAAAGAAATTAACAACATTTATTCATTAAAATTTAATGGCGCATCAAGCGTTATGAATTTTAATGCCAGTGCTTTAAATGGTAGCGACTATACTATTTTTATTGTTGAAAAAAGAAGCAGCTCAAAATCCGACAATTATTTTATTGGCGATTCTAGCATAACAACAACAAACCAAAATCTTGTTTTAGGTTATAGCTTAAACGGACAAGTTATTCATGCTCAAGGCACTAACTCTTATACTGCAACAATAAACTCTTTGAGCGTTCCTGAAACACGTGTATTTACATTTTATCACAGCTCCACTTTGGGGAAAAAAATGTATATCAATGGAGTTTTAGCTAACGAAAGCTCTGATACCACGCCTCTTTCAAATATCTCTAATTTGTCTCTTGGAAAAAACTACGCAGGAAACTTGGGAGAAATAATCATATTTACCAAAGCGTTAAAAAATTCTGATCGACAAGAAGTAGAATCCTATCTTGCCAAAAAATGGAATATCGCTGTAGATAAAACCTCATCATCTTGCATTGGTGGAACAGTTTCTGGAAGCGGATGTGCTTCTAATTGCAACACTTCAACACTTGGTGTAACAGTTACTTCAATTCCACAAGGAACCACAAATTTAACTTGTGATACCGCTTCTGGCTTTTTAGCTGGATCATTTTCTGCAACTTGCACAGGAACATCTTTAAATGTTGGAGGAAGTTGTTCATGCGATACTGCCAATGGATATGCTTTATCTGGCTCAACTTGCGTTAAAACTTGCGGGCTTGCAACGCCACAATATGCAATTTTTACCACATCTGGATCTTACACAATTCCATCAACTGGATATTACTGTAATCTTAAAGTTTGGGCAATTGGTGCTGGTGGAGGTGGAGGTGGCGGAGCTTCATCAACTTGTTCTGCATTTTTTGGTGGTAGCGGCGGAGCTGGAGGAGTTGCTTACAAAACTTGGTCGGCAGCAGCCGGAGAATCTGTATCTTTTTCCATTGGCAGCGTCGGATCTCGCGGAAATGGTGGAGCTGGTGGGAATGGAGGAATTACAACAGCAACATTCAACACCGAAACCATCACAGCAAATGGAGGAACTGGTGGCGGAGCCTCAGGCGGAAGTTACCCCGGTGGAACTTTCAGCGGCGGAGACGGTGGATCTAACGGCGGCTCTGGAAGACCATATCATAGCTATGGATCTGGATCTGGTGGAGCTGGAGGCGGAGCAATAGGAGGAATTGCAGGTGGAGCTTCTCCAAGTGGAGCAACAGGAGGGCCAGCTGGTGCAGGAGGAGCAAGTGCAGCAGATGTTTCTGGTTTATTTGCAGCCATTACTAATGCTGGCGGATATTCACTAACTTCTGGCGGAACTGGTGGAGCAAGCGGATATGGTGCTGGCGGCTCTGCATCAGGATCAAATGCAACTGGTTTTGGTGCTGGTGGCGGTGGCGGTGGGGGTGGAGCTGGTGGAAGAGGCGGAAATGGATTTATTGGTGGCGGTGGCGGTGGCGGAGTTTGTTGGGGTGGAAACACAGATACAAGAGGTGGAGCTGGCGGAAGTGGAGCGGTTGTGATTTATGCTTATTAATATTTAAACAAACCAAAACCAAAATTTAATTCACAACAAGAATTCTTACAAACGCTTATCTATCTAGCTCTTTAGACAAAATATTTAGAAGCTTCACTGAAAAATTATGAGCGCGCTCGTTAAAACTATTAATTTTCGAGCTAAAAATATTGTAAAAAAACACCGCTGGAATTGCCGCAAAAAGCCCAGCAGCAGTTGCAAGTAAAGCTTCTGCAATTCCGGGAGCAACAACGGCTAAGCTGGTATTTTTTGAAACCGCAATTCCTTGAAAGCTACTCATAATTCCCCAAACCGTTCCAAACAAACCAACAAATGGAGCGGCCGAACCAATAATTGCCAAAAAACTCAATCCCGATTCCATACGCTGCATTGCACGATTTAAAGCAACTTCCATTTCGCCCATTAATCTCGATTTTAGAGAAGATTTTTTTTCATCAATATTTGCGCTAATAATTTGCTTCACGTTGCTAGTTTTCCACTCCTTCATGCAGGCAATAAAAACTCGCGCCAAAGGATGATTATCAGACTTTTTTGCCTCAGTATAAATTTCTTCAAGCATTGCCGAACCTTCAAAAGCATCTTCGAAAGCGTCGCTTCTGCTTTTCAAAATTCTGAATTTTATTATTTTATCAAAAATAATTGCCCAAGACCAAAGCGAAGCCAGAACTAAAACCAGCATAACTAACTGCACTATTATATCAGCTTGGGTAATTAAACCAACAATTGAAACCGATGAGATTTTTTCCGTTTTTCATTTTCCTGCTTTCCTTTTCCCTGTACGCGGCTCCGACAAAGCTGGCGCTGACCAGCCGGGGCTATCCTTCGGAAATTCTGCTGATCAACCGGATCATGACCGACAAAAAAAT
>CAYWVI010000032.1:14164-17221 GCA_964461905.1 uncultured Rhizobium sp.
AACCAACAATTGAAACCGATGAGATTTTTTCCATTTTTTTACAAAGTTAATTAATATTTTATTCTTCAATAATTTCTCTTTTCCCCGAAATGCTTGGCGGAGTAATCACGCCCTGCTCTTCCATTTTTTCAATCAAAGTTGCAGCACGATTATAACCAATACGAAGTTGTCGCTGAACATAACTTATTGAAGGTTTTTTATCGCGACGAACAATCATTACCGCTTTACGATAAAGATCTTCGTCACTATTTCCACCGCCTCCAGAATCTTCATCAAAAGAACCGCCAGAAGAACTTGGCAAAGGCATATCAAATGAAATTTTTTCGCTTTCTTCAAATTCTGTAAGATCTTGGCTCTTAATAAAATTCACAATATTTTCAATTTCTGTATCTGAACAAAATGGACCGTGAACACGAGTCATTTTACTACCGCCAGACATGTGAATCATGTCACCTTGACCCAATAATTGCTCAGCACCTTGAACTCCAAGAATCGTACGGCTGTCAATTCTTGATGTAACCTGAAACGAAATTCTGGTTGGAAAATTCGCTTTAATAACGCCAGTAATCACGTCAACTGAAGGACGTTGAGTTGCCATAATAATATGAATTCCAGCAGCGCGCGCCATTTGCGCCAAACGTTGAATTGATCCTTCAATTTCCTTTCCTGCCACCAACATTAAATCAGCCATTTCATCCACAATAACCACAATGAAAGGCAATTTTTTTGGCTCAAATTCGATCTCTTCAATAATTGGCTGACCAGTTGAAGGATCATATCCGGTTTGAACTTTGCGCGAAAGTTTTTCGCCAGTAATTATCGCCTTTTCAGCTTTTTCATTATAGCCCGCAATATTTCGCACCGCAAAACTTGACATCAAACGATAACGCTCTTCCATTTCTGCAACCACCCATTTTAAAGCTATAACTGCTTTGCTTGGCTCAGTTACAACTGGAGAAAGTAGATGCGGAATTCCATCATAAATTGATAGCTCCAACATCTTCGGATCAATCATAATAAATTTACATTCGTCAGGTCGCATTTTGTAAAGAATCGACAAAATCATCACGTTTAACCCAACTGATTTTCCCGATCCTGTGGTTCCTGCAATCAATAAATGTGGCATTTTTGCCAAGTCAGCAATCATGGTTTCGCCGCCAATGTCTTTACCTAAAATAATCGGCAAAGCATGTTGTGAAAATTTATAATCTTTAGACTCGATTAATTCGCGGAAAAAAATCATCTCCCGCTTTTGATTGGGCAATTCAATACCGATTGAAGTTTTGCCAGAAACAACAGCAATTCGCGCCGAAACTGCACTCATTGAGCGAGAAATGTCGTCAGACAAACCAATCACGCGCGAAGCTTTGGTTCCAGCAGCCGGCTCAAATTCATGTAAAGTTACCACGGGACCAACTTTTGCACCAAGCGAAGTTCCATAAACTCCAAAATCTTCCAAAACCTTCAACAACATTTGCGACTGACTTTCAACTAACTCTTTGCTGGTTTTTTTATTTTTATTTTCTGCCGAGCGATCTGTTAAAAGATCTGGCGTTGGCAATTGATAATTTGATTTTGCCGTTCTTTTTGGCTTTTTAGTTTTGCTAACTTTGGTTAATTGCGCTTTTAATTCTTCACGAGTTTCTTCTTCGTTTTTTTCTTCTTCAACTTCAAAATCTTCTTCAACTGCTTCTTCGTAACTAATAATTTTTTTCTCTTCATCTTCTCGTGGTTTAAACTCAGCTTGCTCGTCTTTAAACATATTAACCAACTTCTCAAACATTAAACGAGAAGAAACAAAACTATATCTAAAAAAATAGATCCAATCTCCAAAAGAAATTTCAATAATTATTGAAGTTAAAACTACAGAAAAAACAAATGACAAAAACAAAACTAGCAAAACAGGAGCAACAACTGTTTTTGCCAAAATAAATTGTCCATTTACACCACCAAGACCATTAAATTCCCACCAATTTGGTTGTGGCAAAGTCGCAAAAAATAACGACCAACATAAAATACAAAAGGGAGTTAAAATAATTTTTGGCAATAAGTTTTTAATACCAAAACGACTGCTTATTTTTGTGCCAATACTAAAAATTATTAGACATAAAACAAATGATGAAATTCCAACAAGTTGCAAAGATAAGTCAGCAATATGAGCACCAAAACTTCCCATCCAATTGTTAATGTTATCTACGGTAGAAACGGTGTTGAAAGAAGAATCATCAGAATCAAAACTAAAAAGTGCTAAAGCAAATACCAAAGAAAAAGCCGCAAGACAAAGCCCAAAGAAACGCACAAGCAAACGAAGAATTATTTTATAAACTTTATCTGGCATTAACTAGTTTGGTAAAGGAATTACTGGCAATCCGGGAGGAAGCGAGTTTTCTAACAAAGGCTTAGAATCTTCAACTTTTTTTTGTTCTTTAACCTCTTCAACCTTTTTTTGTTGTTCTTCTTCTTTTGCCTGTTTTTTTAAGATAAATGGCGGCAGCTCAATTTTCTTTTCTGGATCTTCTTTTATTTCCTTCTCAATTTCTGGCGTAAGTTCTGTTATTCGATTTGGTTCAATTTCGGTTACTGGTAAAATATTAGTTTCTGGATTAGTTGGAGCTGGCAAAACCTCAGGATTAGGATTGTTTGCAGAATTTGGTAATAAATTTTGAGATGGATAAATTGGATTACCATTTTGATCTTTTGGCAAAAATCTTGCCATTAAAGCTGCATTATTAACGGCAGCATCGGCTTTTCTTTTTTCTTTTGCCTCATCAAGAATTTTTTGATTTTCCGCCTGTTTTACATCAAAAACTTTTTTATATTCTTGCATCAAAACACAAGATTCACCATTCCAACAACGGCTTTTACCGCAATCACAAGCAAAAACTAATGATTGTGTACACATATTAAAACGGTCAAATTGCGCCTCACAATCATCTGCACAACCATTGCCAAATTGTCGCCAAACTCCTTTTGAATCTTCGCAAATATTGCGATTATCAAAAGTTGTTGAGCGCAAAGTTTGTGCAAAAACATCAGACGAAAAAATAACAAAAAAAA
>CAYWVI010000033.1:0-16404 GCA_964461905.1 uncultured Rhizobium sp.
GATTTTGTTAAATGTGAAAGCGAGTTTTTCATTTTGGTTTTGGGTTTGGTTGAAGAAAAAAAACAAAGTAATTTTTTTATTTTCGAAAACACATTTATCTAAAAATAACTTATAACACACAATTATTTGTATCTACTAAAACTACTTTTGGTTCAAATTTTTTTGCTTCTTCTTCACTCATTGAGGCATAAGCAATAATAATAACAGGATCGCCAACTTGCACCAAACGAGCCGCTGCACCATTTACTTGAATTGCTCCAGATCCAGCTTTAGCAGGAATTACATAAGTTGTAAAACGCGCGCCATTGTTAATATTTAGCACATCAACTTTTTCGTGAATCAAAATTCCCGAAGCATCAAGCAAATTAGTATCAATTGAAATTGAACCTTCATAGTTCAGATCACCCATTGTAACAATTGCGCGGTGAATTTTGGCTTTTAAAAGTGTTAGTTGCATTGTGCTTAAGTATTTTCTTGTATTTACAGGTTAATTTGCTCTCAAAAACTTTTTTGCCACCTCAAATAGATCAAATATTGCATCTCGAATCTTAGCATCAAAACCAAGATTTTGTTTTGCCCAAGTTTTAATCCAAGGTCTTGCTAAATCCCAAATATTTAGATTTGGATCAAGCATAATCCCAACAGCCTCAACTAAAAATATTGTTTTTTGCAATAACAATAAATCTGGACGCGCATCCATTTCATATTCACGCGTCATTGCAATTAGGTTCGTTAATAATTTAGCCACGGAAATATCTTTAACATCAGAACCAACAATTGTTTCACCAATTCTACGACAAGACAAAGCCAACCTATCTACATTAGTATAAGATGGAACCAAACCAGCATCAATATGAATCTGTGCAACGCGTTGATAATCTTTATTTAAAAAACCAATTAAAATCTCGGCAATTGCCAATCTGGTTTTTTTGTCAATTTGTCCAACAATACCAAAATCAACCACACCAATATCGCCATTTTTTAGCAAAAACAAATTTCCTTGATGCATATCAGCATGAAAAAACCCATTGGAATAAACTTGGTTGAAATAGCTAATCACAAGATTCTGAGCAATTTGCTTCTTATCAAATGGTGCAGCAAGAATTTCTTCTTTATTTGAAAATGAAATTCCATCTAACCATTCTAAAACTAAAATTTTTGAAGTAGAAAATTTCCAAAAAACTTTTGGCACATAAAAGCCTTTAACATCTTTTAAATCGTCTTTTAAACGCGATGCATTTGATGCTTCTTGCAATAAATCAAGTTCACTTTTAGCAACTAAATCTAACAAATTTGCAATATCACTCGCCGCTTTTGATAAAGATTTTGAGAAGATTCTCAGGATTTTTGAAATCAACCGCAAAGTCAAAATATCTTGAGCCATGGTTTGCCGAATTTTCGGACGTAATATTTTTACCGCGACAACTGAACCATCTTGCAAATTTGCTTTGTGAACTTGTGCAATTGAAGCCGAAGAAGAAGAAACAAACTCAAACTTTTGAAAAATTTTATTAAAATCATCTCCAAATTCTTCTTTTAAAATTTTTCTTACAGATTTTTGACAAAACGAAGGAAGTCGATCTTGAAAAACAGACAAAGAATTTGCTAAAGATTGACCAACAACATCAGGACGCGATGCTAATATTTGACCAAGCTTAATAAAAGAAGGACCAGAAAATCTTAGAAAAAGAAATAAAGCACGATTTTTGCTAATAAAAAAAATAGGTAAACACAGCAGAAATATAACAAACAGCTTTAGAAGATTTAGAATAGAAAACACAATTTCAGCTATTTTTTGTGAAGAGAATCAATTGGTTGAGAAGGCACAACAGAACCAGCACCTTGATTAACATCAACTTTTATTTTGTTTAAATCAACTTCAACTCCAGCCCAACCAAATAATTTGCTTAGTAGTTGAGAAATAATGTCAAGAATATTGCCAGTAACTTCTTGTATTCTTGATACAACTAATTTGAACGCACTAGCAGCTTCTGGAGACATGTTTAAGATCACAATCACTTCATCAACCGTAATAATGTTTAATAATAACATCAAAATCAAAATTGAAAAGGCTGTGGAAGCAAAAACTAGAATCGTACGTAATGTTAAAATAGAAATTAGGCTGTTCATGTAAGAAGAAGTAATTTTATTTCATTATCGAGCTTTAATAGCCTTTAAAATGAAAAATTAATATTAAGTTACACTAAAGAAATTACTTATAAGACTCCACCTCACATCTACCAAAGTACATACGGGGCGTTAAAGGCTTAGCATTATAACTGTTCTCAATTAAATGAGCAAAAGTCATATCATAAACTTTTTCTTGTCGTGATATAATTCTAAAACTTGGCGTTCCACTCTTATTTAAACAAGATTTTTTTTGTTTTAATAATGAGAAAAGTAAATCTGATTCTGCTACAGTCATCTTTGGATGATTTTTATCACTAGAAGAACTAGAATTTTCTTTAATAAAACTATCATTTACTAAAAAAACAAAAGAGCTTTGTTTTTCACCATTATGAAAAGTAACACGACCTTGATCAGATGAATTATAAGAAGAACAAGAAATTACAAAAAATAAAAAAGGCAGAAGCAAAAAGCCTCTACCTTTTTTTAAATTTTGATTAACAATCAAAAAACTAAGAGTTTTCACTAGTTGCAACTTTATCTCCAGCATTTTGATCAAGAAAATCTAACTTCTCCTTAATTCTAGAAGCTTTACCTGTAAGGTTGCGTAAATAATAAAGTTTTGCACGACGAACTACGCCATGTTTTAAAACCTCAACACCAGAAAGTAATGGTGAATAAAGAGGAAATTTTCTTTCAACACCAATACCACTGCTTAATTTTCTAACAGTAAAAGTTGCTGAATAGTTTGATTCATCTTTTGTTTTAGCAATAACGACTCCGTTAAAAGCTTGAATACGGCTATTTCCACCTTCAGTAATTTTATATTTTACGCTTACTGTATCACCTACTTTAAATTTAGGGATTTGGAAACCACGAGTTTCTATTATTTTTTTGACCTGCTCTTTAGCAAAATCCGCAAGAATTGTTTTCATAAAATTTCTTTTTTTCTCAAAATATTAATCACTAAAACCATTTAGTAAAACTAGGCTTTTGTAGCCATTTTTTCTTCTGGTTGATTTTCTACAATTACTCTGTCAACAAGCTCTATAATTGCCATAGGAGCCTTATCTCCAGTTCTGAATCCAAATTTCATAATTCTAGTATAACCACCATTTCTTTTTTGTACTCTTGGACCAATTTCTTTGAATAATTTCTCAACTATTTCTTGATTTCCTAAAATTGAAATTGCCAAACGACGGTTAGCAAGAGAATCTACCTTTGCCAAACTAATAACCTTTTCAACAAATGGCCTAAGCTCTTTTGCCTTTGGTAAGGTTGTTTTAATCATTTCATGAGTCAAGAAAGCTAATGACAAATTACGCATTAAAGCCTTTCTGTGGGCGCTATTTCTGCTGAATTTTCTACCCTTAATTCCGTGTTTCATTTTTTAGAATTCTTTATTTTTTAATTTTAGTAACTCGTCCATATTTTTTGGTGGCCAATTAACAAGCTTCATACCAAAACCAAGACCCATAGCTTTTAGATTATCTTTCAATTCATTTAAAGATTTTCTACCAAAGTTTGCTGTTTTAAGCATTTCAGCCTCGCTCTTTGAAACTAAATCACCAACATAGATTATGTTTTCGTTTTTCAAGCAATTGTAAGAACGCACTGATAACTCCAACTCATCAATAGTTTTTAATAAGTTTTTATTAAATTCAGGTTCAGAATCTGATTCTCTGTGAACTGGTGCATCGATTTTATTAATATCAAAATTAATAAAAACCTGCAATTGTTCTTGTAAAATCTTAGCAGCAACTGCTACTGAATCTCTTGGAGTAATCGCACCATTAGTTTCGATTTCCATGATTAATTTGTCAAAATCAGTAATTTGACCAACGCGCGCATTTTCAACTTTGTATGACACTTTTTTAACTGGACTAAACATCGCATCAACATTGATAGTGCCAACTGCACGATCAGATTTTCCAGATTGATCAGCTACAACATACCCTTTGCCACACTCAACAATAATCTGCATATCGATTTTAGCACCTTTATTCAAAGTACAAATAACCAAATCTTTGTTAAGAATTTCAAGACCTGCAGGAACCTCAATAGCTCCAGCAAAAACTGGACCCGCTTTATTAGCCGATAGTTTTAAAACAGCCGAAGAAGCTTCTCCCTTAGTAATTGCAAGAGATTTAAGATTCATAATAATATCCAAAACATCTTCTTTAACTCCATCAATTGTGCTATATTCGTGAGTTACACCTTCTATCTTAACAGAAGTTACAGCAAAACCATTAATTGAAGATAACAAAACTCTTCTAAGAGCATTGCCCAAAGTATTTCCAAAACCTCTAGCAAAAGGCTCCATAACAATAACTGATCTAGTTACGCTATCCAAACCTTCTTTAACAACAACAGAGCTAGGTTTAACAAGAGAGTGCCAACTTTCTTTTAGAATTGCCATAATTCAAAATCCCGATTAAAAATTAAAATACCATTTTAGAACTAAATTAAACACGACGTCTTTTTGCTGGACGGCAACCATTATGCGGGTGATAAGTAATGTCTTTGATTAAAGTAACATTTACACCAGCAGCCTGAATAGCTCTTAATGAGGCCTCACGACCAACCCCCGGACCTCTGATTTCTACAACTACATTTTGCAAACCATATTCTTTAGCAGAATTTATTGCATGCTGAGTAGCAACCTGAGCTGCATAAGGAGTTGCTTTTCTTGAACCTTTAAATCCATGTTTTCCTGCAGAAGACCAGCAGACAATATTGCCGCTTGCATCAGAAATTGAAATAATTGTATTATTGAAACTAGCAAAAACATGTACTACGCCATTAACTACGCTTTTCTTTTTTTTGCTAGATCCCTTAGAAGTTACCTTCTTTTCGTTTGATTGAGTTTTTGTTTCTGTCATATCTTTAAATTATTTAACTGCTTTTTTCTTGTTCGCAATTGCAACGCCTTTACCTTTACGAGTTCTAGCATTTGTATGAGTTCTTTGACCTCTAACAGGAAGTTTTTTCACGTGACGAACACCACGATAGCAACCAAGATCCGTTAACCTTTTTATATCAGAAGCAACTTTTCTTCTTAAGTCACCTTCTAAAACCGCGCCTTCTTTTTCTAGAAGATTTCTTACCTGAGCAAGTTTTTCTTCCGTGATTTGATGCGTTCTTAACGCAAGATCAATTTTTAATTTTTTACAGATTTTTTGTGCGGTACTGCTACCAATTCCGTATATATAAGTTAAAGAGATAACGAAACGCTTCTCCTTTGGAATATTTACACCAGCGATTCTAGCCAAGAAATTACCCTCTATTTGTTATTAATATTTATTTGAAACTGCTTTGATCAACTCCTCAGAAATGAGGGGCGGGCTTTTTATACCGCTAATTGAGAAAAGCAAGTTATTCTTTTTATAATAATCTATTAAAGGAGCCGTAGATTCACGGTACACTTTTAAACGATTATTAATTGTCTCTTCGGTGTCATCACTTCTACTATCAAAATCAGATTTTGAACATTGATCGCAAACACCATCTTGTTTTGGAGTTTTAAAGAATTTATTAAAAACTGCTCCGCAATTTTTACAGAAAAATCTTCCTAAAATTCTCTTCATTAAAACTTCTTCTTCGACTTCAAAATTAAAAACCAAATCTATTTTTTTGCTTATTACTAACAACATTTCATC
This sequence comes from uncultured Rhizobium sp., assembly GCA_964461905.1. Classification (GTDB taxonomy): domain Bacteria; phylum Pseudomonadota; class Alphaproteobacteria; order Rickettsiales; family UBA1997; genus UBA2645. The sequence continues at coordinate 5,787 of CAYWVI010000033.1, forward strand.
AAGCTTTATTGCTTGTGATATGTTTCTAGGAAAACCATCAAGAATAAAACCTTTTTCAAAATTATTTCCTGAAAGATAATTTTTTATGATGTTGATCACAACTTCATCCGGAACTAGCTTTCCTGAATCCATGTATGATTTAGCTAATATTCCAATTTCACTTTTTTCTACTACTTCTTTGCGCAAAACCTCACCAGTAGAAATTGTTTTTATACCTAACTTACTAGAAAGAATCTCCGCCTGCGTTCCTTTGCCCGAGCCAGGTGCTCCTAAAAAAATTATGTTCATGCCCTAACCCTAACTCTTCTTTTTTTGACATTAGAACCATACTTACTTGCAAATAGATGTGATTGAATTTGATTTACTAGATCCATCACCACATTAACCATAATCAATATTCCAGTACCTCCTATATATAGAGGAATTGAATATTTAGTCACCAATATTTCTGGAACCGAACAAATAAAAATTAAGTATATTGCACCAAGTAAAGTCAGGCGAGAAACAATTTTATCAAGATGCTTCGCGGTTGCAGCTCCTGGTCTTATTCCAAGTATAAAACAATTACTCTTTTTTAAATTATTAGCTACATCTTCTGTATTAAAAATAATTGAAGAGTAAAAATAAGAGAAAAATAAAATCAAAAGAGAAAATAATATTAAGTATATACCACCACCTCTTTGTAAGGCGAACATCCAAGAGGAGCTATTATCAACACCAGCAAATTGACTTATTGCAACTGGGAGAGTTAAAATTGAACTTGCAAATATTGGTGGAATAACTCCAGAAATATTGATTTTTAAAGGCAAGAAAGATGAATCGTTTGCTCCAGAAGATTTCATCATAGCACCATTTGGATACTGAATTTTAATACGTCTATGAGTTTTTTCAACAAAGCAGACCAACATTAAGAAAGCTGTAAATACAACAAAGAATAGCAAAACTACAAGCCAAGAATTAGCTTCAGCGTTATTTCTACTTAAATCAAAAACCTGAATAACTGTTGAAGGTAAAGAAGAAACTATACCTACAAAAATGATCAAAGAAATACCATTTCCAATACCAGAGCTGGTAATTCTTTCTCCAAACCACATCAATATAACAGTCCCACCAACAAGGCTAACGCAAGTTGTCCACATAAAGATAGAAGAATCAGAAAGAAAGGCGTTATGGTCTGGGTTTGACAAAGCGTAATAAACGCCTATCGATTGGAAGAAAGCCAGTACAATAGTTAGATATCTTGTATATTGATTAATTTTTGCTCTACCATATTCACCCTCTTTCTTTAGGCTTTCTAAACCTTTGTACATTGAAGTCATTAACTGCATTATAATTGAGGCAGTTATGTAAGGCATGATATTTAAAGCAAAAATACTCATTCTTTCAAGTGCACCCCCAGAAAACAAATTTATCATGCCAAACATATTAGCACCTTCACTTGCAAAGAATTTTTTTAGCACTTCAGTATTGATTCCAGGAATAGGCACAAAAGTACCAAACCTATAGACCAGTAAAATGAATATGGTAAATAAGATCTTCTTTCTTAATTCTGAGTTTGCAGAGATAACAGACATTAATAATTATGCGAAAGATTTTGCTTTTTCTGAATAGCTATCGACAGAAACCTTGATATTGGGTTCAATTTCAACTTTACTCATAATCAATTTTACCTTTGAGTTTTTATTTTTGATCAACCCAACTTTTTCAAGATGCTCTTTTGTAATTACTACAGAAGAATCTAATTTTTTACTTTCAACAAAAGTAAGGATGTTTCTTAAAGTAACTACCTCAATTTCTTGAGCTAATACATTTTTAAAACCTTTTTTTGGAAGGCGCATATATATTGGCGTTTGCCCACCTTCAAAGCCTTTTACTGAGTGATGCCCAGTTCTAGCTTTTTGACCTTTGACACCACGACCCGATGTTTTACCTTTACCAGATCCAATACCACGACCAACTCTAATACGAGAATTTCTTTTGATTTTTGGTAAAGCTTGAAGAGAAAGAGACATAATTTTAAGCTAATGAAATTTTTACGATATGTTCTATTTTTTTGATCATTCCTAAAACTGATTGATCACATTTTAAACTAGAGGAACTACCAATTCCTCTAAGTCCTAAACCGATTAGGTTACCTTTTTGACGATCGTTAAGTTTTGATCCGCCTTTAACCTGAGTAATAACAACTTGTTTATTTAAGAAATCTTTGATTTGCATTATTCAGTTACCTCTTTTTTTGCTTTTTCAACTTCATTATTCAAGGCCAAATTTCTTCTTTTAACAATTTCAGAAATTTCTTTTGATCTTCTCTCAGCAACAATTTTTGGAGAAACAAGACTTTTCAAAGCTGCAAAAGTTGCCCCAACCATGTTGTAAGGGTTTGAAGTTCCAACTGATTTTGCCACAATATCATGAATTCCAGCGCACTCAAAAATAGCACGCATTGGTCCACCAGCAATAACCCCTGTACCTGCTGGAGCTGATCTTAAATAAACTTTTGCTGAGCAGTATCTAGCAAAAATATCATGATGAATTGTGCGCCCCTCTTTGAGAGAAATTTTAGTCATTGCTTTCTTTGCCGCTTCAAAAGCTTTATTTTTTGCATCAGAAACCTCAGTGGCATTTCCTTTCCCAAAACCCACTCTGCCGTTTTTATCACCAACAACAACTAAAGCTGCAAAAGACATGTTTTTGCCACCTTTTACAGTTTTAGAAACACGGTTAATAGAAACCAACTTTTCAACTATTTCTGAGTTTGCGTTTTCTTTTTGACCTTTTACCTGTTTTGACATTTTTACTATTTAAAAATTAATTAGAACTGCAATCCAGCTTCACGACAAGATTCTGCGATGGTCTTAATACGACCACTATAAGAATAAGCACCTTTGTCAAAAACGACTTTAGTAATGCCTTTTTCTATACAGATTTTTGCAAATTCTTTACCGACAATTTTTGCTTTCTCAATACCAGTAACTTTCTTTGATTCTGAGAAATTTACAGTTGAATAAGACCCAAGGACATTACCATTAATGTCAAGAAGTTGAGCATATATATTTTTATTTGATCTAGAAACAACAATTCTTGGTCTTAAAGACTTATTATTTTGCGCGATGTTATTTCTAACTCTAAATTTTCTTCTTTGATAACTAGTAATCATATTATTTTTTCTTACCCTCTTTTCTTAGAATTTTTTTACCAAAAACTTTTACTCCCTTTCCTTTATAAGGCTCTGGCTTTCTGAATGAGATGATCTCTGCAGCAACTTGTCCAACCAAAACATTATCATCACCAGTTATAACAACTAAATTTGGCTTCTCAAAAGCGGCCGTAATTCCTTGTGGCAAAGCATAATAAATCTCATGACTATAACCTAGAGTTAAAACTAAAATTGATTTATCAACTGCGGCCTTATAACCAACACCATTGATTTCCAAAACTGTTTTAAAGCCAACACTTAATCCAGTAACAATATTTTTAACATTGCTTCTGTCCATACCAACAAACATTGAAATATCTGGCACATTTTTATCAATAGCACTTAACTTGATTTGCTTATCTGCAAACTCAGCTTTAACACCAGAGCTAACTTTATATGTCTTTTTAGCCTTTCCAGAATCAAAAGTTATAACTCCGTTATCAATTGCGATCTTTATGTTATCCGGAACAACAACCGGTAATTTTCCTACGCGAGACATTTTTGCTTTTAATTAAAATATTTTAAAAAGAATTTCACCACCCAGTTTTTTGGTTCTGGCTTCGTAATCCATCATTACCCCAGAAGAAGTCGAAATTACAACCATACCAAGTCCGTTTTTAACTAACGGAATTTTATCAGCATGACAATAAACTCTTCTTCCTGGTTTAGATACAACTGTAATTTCATTTACAACTGGATTTGAAAAATGATATTTCAAATGAATATCAAATTTATCAAAATTACCCTCTTTAACTTTACTATAGTTTAGAATGTAACCTTCTTCTTTAAGAATTTTTAGAATATCTTCTCTTAACTGTGAAACAGGAGAAGAAATTACTGATTTTTTTGCCATGTAACCATTTTTGATTCTGGCTACTAAATCTGAAACTGAGTGATTAAAAGACATTATTTGATTACCAACTTGATTTAATTAAACCTGGAATTTGCCCCCAAGAAGCTAACTCTCTAACTGCAATACGAGAAAGACCAAACTTTCTTAGATTTCCTCTTGGTCTTCCACTAAGAGCACATCTGTTTCTGTGTCTAATGCGAGAAGCATTTCTTGGCATTTGAGAAAGTTTAATTTGAGCTACTAATCTTTCCTCAAAAGGCAAAGATTCATCTTTAGCAATAGAAATTACTTTTTGTCTCTTTTCTCTATGTAACTGAGACAATTCCTTTCTATTATTATTTTTGATAATTGATGATTTTTTTGCCATATTACTTGATTGGAAAATTAAGTTTTTTTAACAGATACAGAGCTTCTTCTTTAGTTTTTGCTGTAGTCACAACAGTAATATTCATGCCAAAAACTTTTGGAATATTATCTAGATCTACTTCTAGGAAAATGTTATGCTCTTTTACACCGAATGAATAGTGATTACTTTGATTAAAACCTTTGGAAGATAAGCCTCTAAAATCTCTAATTCTTGGCAAAGCAATGTTTGTTAATCTATCAAGAAACTCATACATTTTTTTGCCTCTAAGGGTAACTCTGCAACCAATTGGCAGATCCTTTCTTAACTTAAAAGTAGCAATCGCTTTACGAGATTTTGTTAATACGGCTTTTTGACCAGCAATATTAGAAATTTGAGTTGCTAGATAAGATAAAAATTTATTATCACTATCAGATGCTTTGATACCAACATTCAAGCTTACCATTTTTAATCTTGGTACTGCCATGTTATTTTTATAAGAGAACTTCCCTTTTAAATCAGCAATTGAGTCTTTATATAGTTTTTCTGTTATAGTTTGCATTTTATTATACTATTTTTTTGCCAGTTTTTTTTGAAACACGACCTTTTCTAGTAAAAATCTTACCCTCTCCAGATTCAGTCACAAATTTTATTTTAACCGCTTTACCATCTTCAACATGAGAAATATTTGAGATGTGAATTGGCTTTTCCACTTTTACAATTTGCCCAGGAGCAGATGAAGTTGGTTTCTTGTGAACGGTAGCAATATTTACACCTTCAACTGTCACCTTTTCATCTGACAAGGCAATTATCTTTCCGATTTTTCCTTTACTAGAGCCAGAAATTACAATTACTTGATCGTTTTTCTTAAATTTATTTGCCATTTTTATTACAAAACCTCCGAAGCTAATGATGCTATTTTTAAAAAATTCTGTTGTCTAACTTCACGAGCTACAGGACCAAAAACACGAGTTGCAATAGGCTCTCCATCTTTGTCCACAAGTACTACAGCATTATCGTCAAATTTCACAAAACTGCCATCAGGTCTTACAATTTTGCTTTTTGTGCGAACAATAACTCCTTTTGCGACTTGTCCTTTTTTAACTTTTGATCCTGGAATAACACTTGTAATTGAAAGAACTATAACAGTCCCAATTCCAGTAATCATGTGGTCAGAGCCACCAAGAACCTTAATACATCTAGCAGACTTTGCGCCGGAATTATCAGCTACTACTAGATTGGTTTGCATTTGAATCATTTTACAATCTCTAATATTTAATTAACTTTTAAAACCCATCTCTTAGTTTTTGAAATAGGTCTTGAACTTGCAATCTCAACCTCTTCTCCCACAGTCACTTTTTTACCTTGAGAATCCACAAGGTATTTTTTGTGAACGGTAACATACTTACCGTATTGTGAGTGTTTTTTTAAAGCTGTTGAAACGGCTTTAAAAGTTTTATCATCTATAATGTTTAAAACGGTAACTTTCATTAATTAGCAGCTGTCTTTTTGTTATTAAGCTTAGTAAAAAGTCGTGCGACTTCTTTCTTTTTTTGTTTATAATCTTTGATTACAACATCTCCGCCAGAAGAAGATTTTATTCTCATCATCAACAAGTCTTTTTTAAGAGTTGCGATAGCTAGCAAAGTCGATTTATCTTCCGTCTTTTTCATATCTTAGTTTTGATTAACGATTTTTGTTTTAAACGGCAATTTTGCAGCTGCTTTTTGTAAAGCAACCATAGCCGAAGCTTCATCAATTCCATCAATTTCAAAAATAACACGACCTGGTTTTATTTTTGCGATATAATATTCCACGTTACCTTTACCGCTTCCCATTCTTACCTCTGCTGGCTTCTGAGTAACAGGAGTATGTGGAAAAACCATGATCCAAAGCTTACCAGCTCTTTTCATATAACGAGTAATTACTTTTCTTGCAGACTCAATTTGTTTTGAATTCAACTTGCTTGGTTCAAGTGCCTTCAAGCCAAAAGATCCAAACTTAACACTATTACCGCTTGGAGCAGTGCCTAGAATTTTTTTGCCACCCTTTTGTGACTTTCTATATTTTGTTTTTGCTGGAGTTAGCATTTTTTAAATTCTTAATTATTTGCTGTTTTCAATTTTTTTTCTACAAATCCTTTATAGATCCATACTTTAATACCAATAACACCATATGTTGTATAAGCGTTAGCAGTAGCATAATCAACGTTGCAACGCAATGTATGCAGGGGAACAGAACCTTCTTTATACCATTCCGTTCTTGCGATTTCCGCACCACCCAATCTTCCAGAACAGCTTACTTTGATTCCAAGAGCTCCAGATTTCATTGCAGATTGCATGGATTTTTTCATGACTTTTTTAAAAGCTGCACGACCTTCAAGCTGCTTTGCAATGCTTTGTGCAACCAAAGAAGAATTGGTATCGGGTTTGTCAATTTCAACAATTTTTACATCAACTTTGCAAGAAGCTATTTTTTCAACCGCTTGGTTGATTTTTTCAATATCTAAACCTTTTTTACCAATAAGAACACCTGGTTTAGAAGTTTTTATTACCAAATGAATTTTGTCAGCTGGCCTTTCTATAACAACGCTTCCAATTCCGCAGTGAGAGTAATTTTTTTTGATAAAGTTTCTAATAGCAATATCGCTGATTAGCTTTTTAGCATAATTCTTTTGATCATACCAAACAGACTCCCAGTTTTTACTGTTGAGTAATCTAAACCCTACTGGATTAACCTTTTGACCCACTGTCTACTCCTCTTTTTTTGTTTTTTTTACCACTTTTTGCTCTGCCTTTTTTTCTGCTAAAGTGACTCTAATATTACTAAAAGTTTTTCTAATTCCACTTGATTTACCTCTACCTCTTGCAGCAAATCTGCGAAGAGCAAAAGCACGACCAACGTCTACTTCCTTAATGTAAAGATTATCTACGTCCATACCATGATTATTTTCTGCATTAGACATTGCAGAGTAAACAAGAGCTTTAACAACAGATGCGACTTTCAGTTTAGAAAATTGCAAAAATTTTAAAGCATCGGCAACCGGTAATCCGGCAACATTTTTTGTAACCCTCATAACTTTTAGAGGGCTTGACTTAACTGAACTTAGATAAGCTACTGCTATTTTTTGTGTCATAAATTATGATTTTGTAACTTTTTTATCACCACCATGACCATAGAAAGTTCTAGTCAAAGCGAATTCTCCAAATTTGTGTCCTACCATTCCTTCAGTAACTGATACTGAAACAAATTTTTTACCGTTATAAACAGCAAAATTAACACCTACAAATTGAGGTAAGATTGTTGACCTTCTAGACCAAGTTTTTATAACTTGTTTCTTAGAAGAATTTAAATAGTCCTTTGCTTTCTTAAGCAAATAACCGTCTACGAATGGAACTTTCCAAGTTGATCTAGGCATAATTATTTATCTCTTCTTGATTTAACGATAAAACGATTTGAAGGCTTACTTCTTTTTCTGGTTTTCTTACCTTTAGCGGATTTACCAGTAGGAGAAACTGGATGTCTACCACCAGAAGTTTTACCTTCACCACCACCATGTGGGTGATCAACCGGGTTCATTACAACACCGCGAACAGTTGGACGAATACCCAACCATCTTGATCTTCCAGCTTTACCGATTGAAATGTTTTTATTATCTAAGTTTGAAACTGATCCAATAGTTGCCATACACTCAAGCAGAAACAATCTAATTTCTCCAGACTGCATTTTCACAAGAGCATATCCACCATCTTTTCCAACTAGCTGAGCATAAGTTCCAGCCGACCTTGAAACCGCACCACCACAACCTGGTTTTAGTTCAATATTATGTATAATTGTACCAATTGGGATAACAGATAGTGGCATTGCATTACCAGCCTTAACATCAATCAAACTTTTTGATGACATAATTTTATCGCCAACAGCTAATTTGTGCGGAGCGATAATGTAAGAAAAAATACCATCTTGATATTTCAACAAAGCAATAAAAGCAGTACGATTTGGATCGTATTCTATTCTTTCAACAACAGCTTCTAAATCAAATTTATCACGCTTAAAATCAATCACTCTGAAAGATTTTTTATGACCACCTGATTTATGTCTAACTGTAATATGACCTATATTGTTACGACCAGCATCTTCACTAACTTTAGTTGTGAGGATTTTCAGAGGAGATCCTTTCCACAATCCACTTCTGTCAATAGTTATAAGCTGCCTTAGAGATGGAGTTATAGCTTTGTAATTCTTAAGAGCCATGTTTATGAACCGAAATTAATTGATTGACCTTCTTTAAGTGTAACGATTGCCTTTTTATAAGATCCGATAACACCTTTAACACCTTTGAAAGTTTTTGCTTTAGGTTTGGTATTAATAATGTTGACTTTCTCAACCTCAACACCAAAAGATTTCTTAATAAGAGAAGAAATTTCATTTTTATCACATCTAGCATCAACTTGAAAATGATATTTACCATCAACAAGCTGTTTATTTGATTTTTCGGTATAAACCAATGATCTAATTTTATCGTAATTAAATAGAGAAGACATTATACTAATACTCCCAAGATGTTATTTTCAAAAACTTCGCTATCACAAATAACATGATCAAAGCTAAGTATATCATAAACGTTAATTGCTTTTGAATCTAAAGCTTTTGCGTTTTTTAAATTTTTTACTGATTTAGCTAATGCATCATTTCCATTATGAATAATTAAAGCACTAGAAAAATTGTTTTTTTCTAAAATAGTTTTGATCTTGGAAGTTTTAATTTCAGAGCCATAATTAGAAAAAATTGTGAATTTTTCTTCTTTTAGTTTTAAGCAAACTACATCTGAAAGAGCCTTTTGAACAATTTTTTTAGGCATACTAAAATCGAAAGATCTTGGAGTTGGACCATGGCATGTTCTACCACCAACAAACTGAACTGATCTTTTACTGCCTTGACGAGCATTGCCAGTGCCTTTTTGTTTGTAAGGTTTAGCAGTGGTTCCAGAAATTTCAGCCATTGTTTTGGTTTTTGCAGAACCAGCTCTTCTTCTAGCAAGCTGCCATCTAACAACATAAGCTACAGATTTCGCGCTTTCTATTTCAAGACCAGCAGCGAGTTCTATCTTTTTAGAACCAAGCCCATCCTTTGAAAAATCTAGAGTTTTAACAGTTAAAGAAGTCATATTTTAGAAATTTTGAACAATTTTAATAACTACGTCGCTACCAGCATTACCAGGAACTGCACCTTTTACTGCAATAACTGATTTTTCTTTATCGATCATGATAACTTCAAGATTTTTTACCGTTACAGAATCAACCCCCATATGACCAGCCATTTTCTTGCCTTTAAAAGTTTTACCTGGATCTTGTCTTTGACCAGTTGAACCATGAGAACGGTGAGAAACAGATACACCGTGAGAAGCTTCTAAACCACGAAAATTCCATCTTTTCATTACACCAGCAAAACCTTTACCAATTGTAATGCCAGCGACACTAACTTTATCACCCTCTTTAACAACTGAATCAACTGTAATTTGGTCTCCAGCTTTCAACTCTAGACCTTTTTTTACTTGAGAGCCATGAATTTTATTAAAAAGAGGAAGGGATTTTTTATTAAAAATTCCAGCAAAAGCTTTTGAAAGTTTTTTTGAATTAGTGTTTTTGTCAAAAGCAATCAACAAACTATCAAAGTCTTTATCGCCATTAACCTTAAGATCTAAAACACAATTTTCGTAGAGCTGTAACATTGTCAAAGGAACGGAAACTCCATTATCTTTGAAAACATGCGACATACCAACTTTTTTTCCAACTAACTCTAACATCTGTTACTTTGCTCCATTGATTGCGATTTTAATATTCACGCCAGCCGAAAGGTTAAGTTTCATCAAAGCATCCACAGTTTGAGCTGTTGGAGAAATGATTAACAATCTTTTTGATGATCTAATTTCAAACTGTTCACGAGAATCTTTATCTACGTGAGGACCTCTGATAACACAAAATTTTTGAATTTTGGTAGGTAATGGAATTGGACCTTTGATTCCAGCACCAGTTCTTCTGACGGTAAGAATTATCTCGTTCATTGCTTTGCTTAGAACTAGATGGTCAAAAGACTCAAGAGTAATTTTAATGCTCTCTTTATTTTTCATTTTAATTAATAATTCACCTTTACTAGACCGGTTACCTAACGGATCCGGGCAACAAGTTGATCCCTAATTTTTTAATTAATCAGGGATTTAACTTAT